>JBFFQS010000039.1:0-15259 GCA_041573315.1 Amylibacter sp.
CCCGAAGAAGTTTCCGGACGCGGTTCGGTATGACAATGTTTCCTATGACGAGGTCCTGCAAAAGAACCTCAAGGTAATGGATGCATCCGCGATTGCGCTGGCGCGTGACAATAATCTGCCGATTTTCGTGTTTTCCCTGGATGAGCCCGGCGGATTCGCTGGTATACTCCGTGGCGAAGGTCGATATACTAGAGTTGGAAACTGACCGGAACGCCGGTTCCGGTTGGTTAATTGAAGGAGGCACTCTTGTCGGACATAGAAATTGATCTGGATGATCTGCAACGCAGAATGGACGGGGCGCTTGCGGCCCTGAGGAGCGAGTTCGCGAGCCTTCGGACCGGTCGCGCGTCGGGAAGCATCCTCGATACGGTCATGGTAAGCGCCTACGGATCGACGATGCCTCTGAACCAGTGCGGCACGGTCAATGTGCCGGAACCCCGCATGATAACCGTGAATGTCTGGGACAAGGGGTTGGTCGGCGCGGTCGAAAAGGCGATCCGCAACTCCGGTCTCGGCATCAATCCCGTGATGGACGGGACCACGTTGCGCCTGCCCATTCCCGAACTCAACGAAGAGCGCCGCGCGGAACTGAGCAAGGTCGCAGGGCAATATGCCGAACACGCCCGCGTCGCCATTCGCAACGTGCGCCGCGACGGGATGGATCAGGTCAAGAAGGCCAAGTCGGACGGCATGGGTGAGGACGACCAGAAGTTCTGGAACGACGAAATTCAGGCACTGACGGACAAGGCGATTGCGAGTGTCGACAAGGCGCTTGAGGCGAAGCAAGAAGAGATTATGCAAGTTTAACGTTTAATTGCTGTTAAATTAGGTCGGCAGAGCGTATCTAAAACCTAGGGAATTCATTTTTCGGGACAGTAATGGTCGTAGACAAAACAGTTAACGTTAATACCCCGCTGCACGTCGCCGTTATTATGGATGGCAACGGCCGCTGGGCGACATCGCGGGGGTTGCAGCGCCTGATCGGTCATCGTCGCGGCGTGGACCGGGTGCGCGATGTCGTGCGTGTCTGTCCCGATTACGGCGTTAAATATCTGACGCTCTTCGCTTTTTCGACTGAAAACTGGAAGCGTTCGGAAGAAGAGGTCGTAGGCCTTATGCGGCTCTTCAAGCGTTATATTCAGGCGGAAGCGACGAAGCTCATGGCCGACCGCGTCCGGGTGCGGTTTATTGGCGACCGTTCGCGGCTCGACAAGGATTTGCGGGACCTGATGCTCGCGCTGGAAAACCAGACGGCGGAGAACGACCATCTGCATATGACGGTTGCCATAAATTATGGCGGTCGGGACGAGTTGAAGCGGGCGACTCAGAATATTGCACGGCAGGTTCAGGCCGGAACGCTGGACCCCGCGGATATTGACGAAGTGACAATTTCGCAAAACCTCGACACGTCTTTTTTGCCGGATCCGGATTTGGTGATCCGGACCTCGGGCGAATATCGCACCTCCAATTTTCTGCCGTGGCAATCGACATATTCGGAATATGCCTTCGTGAAAGAGGAATGGCCGGATTTTACCCCTGCAATTTTTGCACGTGTCCTTGAGGACATGGCGGGCCGGGAAAGACGGTTCGGGCGGGTAGCCGCTCAATGAAACCGAAGGGCAGTTTCCCCGATCTCGTGGAGCGGACACGATCGGCGGTGGTTTTGGTGGTGGCGGCGGCGGGCGCGTTCTGGATTGGTGGCGATGCGGTCATCCTGCTATTGGCCGTCACTTCTGCACTGATGTCATGGGAAATCGCCTCCATGTATGGCGAGAACCGCGCCGGACAGATTTTAATCGCGCTGATCGCCGCACTGTCTTTTGTTTCGGTCTTCTATTTTGGCGAGAGAACCCGTCTGATATTTCTGGCGCCTTTGGCGGCAACTCTCTGGCTTGGGCGGTTTCGTTCACCGTTGCTCTGTATGATTGCCATCGTTGCAATCATCGAGATATCTTTGGCTCTGGAACAGTTCAGCTGGCAGTATCATCTGCGCTGGACGGTCTGGCTAATAGCAGTGGTCGCTGCAACTGATATCGGCGGTTATTTTGCCGGGCGGTTCATCGGCGGCCCCAAGATTTTTCCACGCATCAGTCCCAAGAAAACATGGTCGGGAACTGTCGGCGGCTGGGTGCTGGCGATGGTCGTCAGCGGCATCTTCCTCGCCTCCGGCTACGGCACGCCGATGCTGCTGCTGCTGACCCTTGTCGTTTCGATGGCCTCGCAGGCTGGTGATCTTGCCGAGTCCAGTATGAAGCGTCGGGCCGGGGTAAAGGACAGCAGCAATCTGATCCCGGGGCACGGCGGGTTGCTGGATCGCTTCGACGGATTGCTGGGGGCCTGTCTGGCGATCGGTGTCATCTCGGCTCTTGGCCTGTTGCCTGCATTGGGAATTAGCGGGTGAAACGCGTTTCTGTTTTTGGGTCCACCGGGTCGGTCGGCGTACAGACGCTGGAACTGATCGCCGCCGCGCCGGAGGCGTTCGAGATAGCCGTTCTGACCGGTGGCCGAAATGTGGCGCTGTTGGCGGAACAAGCCCTGACATTTGGCGCGCAGACCGCCGTTATCGCAGACGAGGCGCTTACGCAGGATTTGCGCGACGCCTTGTCCGGCAGCGGCATCGAGACCATCGGCGGGCGTCAGGCCCTGACAGAGGCCGCCGGCCGGCCTGTCGATTGGGTTATGTCGGCCGTCGTCGGGTTCGCCGGTCTGGAAATGAGCCTTGCCGCCGCTAAATCGACCTCGGTTCTTGCGCTGGCCAACAAAGAGAGCCTCGTCTGCGGCGCCGGTCTGTTGCCAACGGCCTGCGCCGGACACGATACCACGCTGCTGCCGGTAGACAGCGAGCATTCGGCCATCTTTCAACTCTTGCTTGGCGAGGATCGCGACGCGGTGGATCGTGTCATCCTGACGGCCTCCGGTGGCCCCTTCCGGAACATGTCGCTGAAGGATATGGCAAAGGTGACACCGGAACAGGCGGCCGCGCATCCGAACTGGGATATGGGGCAGAGGATTTCCATCGACAGTGCCAGCATGTTCAATAAGGCCATGGAACTGATCGAAGCGAAAGAGATGTTCGGCTTTCGCCCCGACCAGCTTGAAGTTCTTGTTCATCCGCAATCGCTGATCCATTCGCTGGTCGGGTACAGGGACGGCGCGCTTGTTGCGCATGTGGGGCCGCCCGACATGAAAGCGGCCATCGGCTATGCACTGAACTGGCCGGAACGCGCCGAATTACCGATAGAACGGCTGGATCTGGGCCGGATCGGACGCATGGAATTTCACCATCCCGACCTTGCCCGGTTCCCCGCGATATCGCTGGCTTTCGAAGCGATGCGCATCGGCGGAGCAGCCGGAGCGGTCTTAAATGCGGCAAAAGAAGCATCACTTGATTTGTTTTTGCAGCGGAGAATTGGCTTTTTGGATATGGCCGATTATACAGAAAGGGCGCTGGCGACCTTTTCCAATACGGTTTCCTGCTTAGATATTAGTTTCGAGAATGTGGCCCGGACCGACAAAGAGGTCCGGCGTTATATAAATAAACTCGTTTAGAACCGGTGGTGGCTTAGGCATGTTCGACATTTTACAGACAATCCCGTTAGTCGGGGGCTTGCTTTCGGTTGTATTACCGTTCCTGATTGTTCTCGGTGTCGTGGTTTTCATCCATGAATACGGTCATTATATCGTGGCCCGCTGGTGCGGCATCCATTCGGAAGTGTTCTCGCTTGGCTTCGGCCCCGTAATCAAGAGCTGGCGCGACAGCCGCGGAACGAAGTGGCAGGTGTCGGCGATTCCGCTCGGTGGATATGTCAAGTTCCTCGGGGACCGCAATCCGTCCAGCCAGACCGACAACAAATTGATGCAAGGCATGGATGAGGCCGAGCGTAACCGCAGTTTTCCGGGCGCGACCCTGCCGCGGCGCGCGCTTACGGTTGTTGCCGGTCCGGTGGCCAATTTCATCCTGTCGATCGTCATTTTTGCCGGTCTCGTAATGTACACAGGCATCGTGAAAGACGAGGCCGTCATTGGCGGCGTCATCGACGTCAGCGACGAAGACTTTGGCGTTCGCAGCGGCGATCTGATCGTCGCGATCAACGGCACGCCCGTTACGAACTACTCCGAAATTTTTGAATACGCGATCGAGAACGATCCTTCGGGAGACACGTTTTACACGGTGGATAGGGATGGTTCGCGACTGGATGTCGCCGGCCCGTTTCCGTTTCCGCCATTGGTGGCGGGTGTGGAGCCGATTTCACCTGCATCCAAAGCGGGACTGAAGCAAGGCGACGTTATTCTCGCCGTTGGTGACAAAGAAGTGCACTCGTTCACTCAACTGCGCGATACAATCATCGCGTCCAAAGAAGAGGCCGTGCCTCTGAAAATCTGGCGCGCAGGCGATAATATCGTCCTGTCGATAACACCGCAGTTGCGCGATCGAGAGGCTGCCGAAGGCGGTTACGAGAAGCGCGTTTCTATCGGTGTTTACGGGGGGCTGGCGTTTGAAGCGGCCACCTACACTCCGGCGCCCTGGACGGCATTGTGGCGCGGCATGAAGCGGACCTGGGCGGTCATTACGACATCGATTTCGGGCATTTATTACATGATCGTCGGCGACATCAGCGCCACCAACCTGCAGGGACCAATTGGAATCGCCCAGATATCCGGCGACACTGCTTCGGGAGGTTTGTTAGATCTTATCAGCCTGATCGGCGTCATTTCGACCGCCATCGGACTTATGAACCTTTTCCCGATCCCGGTGCTCGACGGTGGACATCTGATACTTTTCGGCTACGAGGCGGTGAAAGGCGCGCCACCCAGTGGTCGTGTGGTGCAATTCGCAATGTCGATCGGTCTGTCATTTCTTCTTTTGCTGATGGTTTTTGCGACCTATAACGACATTATGCGCCTTTGATTTGCGGTTCCGGTCCGCTAGAGTTGCGGGCAACAACAAACTAATCACAAGACTGGGCGAGGGATTGTCGTGAGTGAATTTTTCGGGCTGAAGACTTTGGCCAAGGCAGGCGCTGTTTCTGCAATTCTTGCTGTCGGGATACTGGCGGGTACCGGAGTGGCCGCGCCGGCGCAAGCGCAAGCGGTTGCTTCGTTCAGCCGGATAGATGTTTCGGGTAACGCAAGAATTGCCTCTGACACGGTGCGGGTCATCGCGAATTTGCCGACCGGCGTTGACATCACTCCCGGTCAGATAAACGAAGCGAAACAGCGACTGATCGCGTCCGGTCTGTTCGAATCCGTCGACATCTATCCGGATCGCGGCAGGCTGGTCATCGAAGTGGTCGAAAACCCGACCATCAACCAGATCAATATCGAGGGCAACCGCCGCCTCAAGGACGAGGTTCTGCTTCCGCTGCTTCAATCGCAGCCGCGCAGGGCGTTCTCTCCGGTGACCGCGGAACAGGATGCGCGCGCGATCGTGGAGGCCTATGCCGCCGTCGGCCGTATTGCAACGAGCGTCGAGCCGAAACTGATCCGCAGGTCCGACAACCGCGTCGATCTGGTGTTTCAGGTCTCCGAAGGCCGCGTGGCGGAAGTGCGCCGCATCGGTTTCGTGGGAAACAGGAACTTTAGTGACCGGCGGTTGCGCCGGGTGCTGGAAACCAAGCAGGCGGGCATATTTCGAGCCTTTGTCCGGCGCGATACGTTCATTCAGGACCGGCTGGAGTTCGACCGGCAAAAGTTGCGCGAATTCTATCTGCAGCGCGGCTACATAGATTTCGAACTTCTGTCCGTCGCACCCGAATTCGCGCGGGAACGAAACGCCTTTCTGTTGACCTATACCGTGCGCGAAGGCCAGCAATATTTCTTTGGTGACATTTCTTTGGTTGCAACGGCACCTGATGCCAATGCCGATGACTTCGAGGATGTTCTTGATATCAGGTCGGGCAAGGTTTTTGACAACCGCCGCATCGACTCCGTTCTGGCGCGGCTGGATGAACGCGCCGGCGAATTGGGACTGCCTTTCGTTCAGGCGGTTCCACGGGTCACACGGAATGATCTGACCCGCACCGTCGATATCGAATTCGAGATCGCCAGCGCACCGCGTGTATTCATCGAGCGGATCGACATCGAAGGCAATATCACGACCTTGGATCGCGTTATCCGCCGGCAGTTCAATGTGGTCGAGGGCGATCCGTTGAACCGGCGCGAAATCAGCGAAGCGACGGACAAGATTCGCGCGACCGGTTTCTTTGGAAAAGTGGATGTCGAAACCAGAGAAGGCACAGCCCCGGATCAGGTTATTGTCGATGTGAACGTCGAAGAGGTGCCGACAGGTTCCCTGTCCTTTGGTGTCGGTTTCTCAACCAGTGACGGCGCGTCGCTGACGGCTGGCCTGACTGAACGGAACTTTCTGGGGCGCGGTCAAACACTAAGCTTTTCCCTTTCGACACAATCAGAGTCCAAGTCTTTCCGGCTTGGCTTCACCGAACCTGCCTGGCAGGATCGCGATTTGCTGATTGGTGCCGAATTATTTTACGATACAACCAGTTCGGGCTTTCTGCCGGTCGACACACTGGACTTAGGTTTCAGTCCGCGTGTCAGGTTCCCGTTGAGCGAGGAAAGTTCGCTGGAACTGAGATACAGGCTCTCCAGTCAGGAAACGACCTTGGTGGAAGGCGAAACTGTATCGCCTTTGATCGAGAAAGATATCGACAAGGCGCTGTTGAGTTCCATCAGCGCGACTTACACGCTGGATCGCCGGAATTCCCGCGTCGATCCGACCGCCGGATTTGTCGTCTCGGCGACCCAGGAATTCGCCGGTCTGGGCGGAGACGTGTCTTTCAGCAAGACTTCGGGCCGCATAAAATACTACCGCAGCTTCTTCAATGAGGATGTCGTGGTTTCGGCGGAAGTGGAGGGCGGCGTTCTGGTGGGCGGCGGATCCGAAGGGACGAGGTTTCAGGACAGGTTCTATCTGGGCGGCGACAAGCTGCGCGGTTTTGAAAACCACGGTATCGGACCCCGCGATACGGCTGTGATCGACGGCGATGCGCTTGGTGGTAACTATTTTGCGGTCGCGCGGTTCGAGGCGAGTTTCCCGATCGGCCTGCCAGAGGAATACGGACTGTTCGGCGGCGTATTCCTGGACGTCGGATCGGTTTGGAGTCTGGATGATACGGCCGGCATTGAAGAAGTCGACGATAGCGCCAATATGCGTTCCGCCGTCGGCGTCTCGCTATTCTGGGCCTCTGCGCTCGGACCCATCCGGATCAATCTGGCCCGACCGATTGTCAAAGAAGACTACGACAGCACTGAGACTTTCCGTCTGACACTCGATACGCGGTTCTGATGGCAAAACCGGCAGGCATTCGATCCATAATGTTTTTGGTAGTCGGTCTGCTGCTGTCTGCCGGGGGCGCGTCATCGCAGGGCTTTCCGGTCTATAAGGAGAGCCTGCCCGTTGCATCGCTGAACTCCGAGCGGCTGTTCTCGGAGTCTCTGGCCGGCAAGGCAATCCTTGAAGCATCGAGAGAAAAGACGGTCACTCTCAGCGAGGAAAACCGTCGCATCGAGTCCGAGTTGGAACAGGAAGAACGTGAACTCACGGAAAAACGCAAGACCTTGCCAGCAGCCGAGTTTCAGGCCCTCGCCGATGCTTTTGACGAGAAAGTCGTGAAAATAAGGCGCACCCAAAATGCCAAGGGGTCGGCGCTCTCGCAGGAATTGGAGGCCGCGCGTCGGGAATTTTCGAACAGGGTGCGGCCCATCTTGCTGCAATTGATGAGCGAGAGGGGCATAATCTTCGTGCTGAACGAGCAGGCCATCGCCCTTGCAGTCAGTTCCGGAGATATCACCGACGATGCTCTGAAACGGATCGATAACGAAATCGGTGCTACCCTTAACGGCGACAAATAGCTAAGCTGGCCAAAACGGTCGTTTACCCTTGCGGTGAGCCGGGGAAACAAAGAAAGGACAAATAATGTCTGAAGAAAAAGAACAGCTTTTCTCTGCTGATATTCAGGAAATCAAACGGATGATACCGCATCGGTACCCGTTTCTTTTCATTGACGCCGTGCGTGACATCAAGCTGAACGAGAGCGCGGTCGGCATCAAGAATGTCACCGTAAACGAACCGCATTTCCAGGGGCATTTCCCGGAAAGACCCGTGATGCCGGGTGTCACGATTGTCGAGGCGATGGCCCAGACCGCTGCCGTTCTCGTGGTCAAGACCATGGACATGATTGACAATGACATGCTGGTCTATTTCTTGACTCTCGACAAATGCAAGTTCCGTCATATCGTGTCGCCGGGCGACCGGCTTGAGCTTCATGTCAAAGTTATCCGCGGGCGGGGCAAGCTATGGCGGTTCTGGGGTGAAGGCATTGTCGACGGTCAAGTGGTCGCCGAAGCTGAATTCGCGGCCATGATGGTTCCGCCGGAAGAGGCCTAGGAATTTCCATGTCGATCAGTGACACTGCGATAATCCATTCCACAGCCGTGATCGAAGAAGGCGCGACGATCGGCGATGCTTGCCGGGTTGGGCCTTTTTGCATCGTCGGCAAGGATGTGACTCTGGGCAAGGGCGTCGAACTGAAATCACACGTCGTCCTTGAGGGTTGGACCGATATCGGCGATGAAACGGTCATATTTCCGTTCTCGTCAATCGGACATATCCCGCAGGACCTCAAATTCGGCGGCGAACGGACGAAGCTGGAAATCGGCGTGCGCAACCGCATACGCGAGCATGTGACGATGAATCCGGGCACAGAGGGCGGTGGCGGATTGACCAAGGTAGGCGACGACGGCTTGTTTATGGTTGGCGTTCATGTCGGGCATGATTGCCACATCGGGAACCGCGTGATCATGGCGAACAACGCCTCGCTTGGCGGGCATTGCATCATCTCGGACAATGTAATCATCGGCGCGCTGGCCGGTGTCCACCAGTTCTGCCGCGTCGGTCGCGGTGCGATGATTGGCGGTTTGGCGGCGGTTGTATCGGATGTCATTCCATTTGGGACGGTTGTTGGAAAACGCGCGACCCTCGAAGGGTTGAACCTTGTGGGTCTAAAGCGACGCGGTGCTGCAAAAGAGGATATTTCCGGTTTGCGGGCCGCCTACAAGGACCTGTTTTTCGGCGACGGCGCGCTTCGGGAAAAGGCCGGCGCGATGCGCGGTCAGGCCGCTGACAACGCTCTGGTTGACGAAGTTCTGGATTTCATCCTGTCGGACAGTGGCCGTTCTATCAGTACCCCGTCCGGGGACTGATCCTCATGCCTTCCAAGACGGACCGAAACGAGGCTGGCGGCTTGGCGATCATGGCCGGGGCCGGAGATCTGCCGCGCCTGCTGGCCGAGAAATGCCGAAGTGACGGACAGGCTTATCTGGTCGTGCAATTCCCCGGCGTGCCTCTGGACTGGACCGGCGACCACCCGGTCGAGGCCGTTCAGTTCGAGAAATTCGGCCATATTTTCAAAACACTCAGGGACCACCATTGCACGCGTGTGACTTTTGCCGGAGCCATGGCGCGGCCCAGACTTAACCCCACAAAGTTCGACCGCAAGTTTCTGTCCGTCGCTCCCGCGCTTTTGTCAGCCCTTAAAGGCGGCGACGATGCAACGCTGCGGGCAATCAGCAAGGTCTTTGAGGATGAGGGATTTGGGGTCATCGCAGCCCACAGTATTCTGGACTCTCTGATCGTAGAGGCCGGCGTTCTGACCAAGGCGCACCCTTCTGCCGAGGACAAGGCCGATGCGGCGCGGGCGCAAATTATCGTGGATGCGCTGGGGGCGGTCGATGTCGGGCAGGGCGCGGTCGTGGCGCAGGGTATTTGCCTCGCCGTCGAGAGCATTCAGGGCACCGACCGGATGCTACAATTCGTGGCCGATACAGCCGAAGGCTTTCGTCCGGATCCGAAGGGCGGCAAGGGCGTGCTCTACAAAGGTGTTAAGCCAGAGCAGGACAGACGGATGGATGTGCCGACCGTCGGGCCGAACACGGTCGATATGGCGGCCAAAGCGGGACTGGCCGGGGTCGTCATGGAGGCCGGCGAAATTCAGGTGCTCGATCTGCCGCAAACCGTTGCGCGGGCCGATGCATTGGGCCTGTTCCTGTGGGCCAGACCGAAACAGGCGGGCGCTGCGTGAGTGAAACCCGGACATTCTTCCTGATCGCGGGCGAACCGTCCGGCGATATTCTGGGCGCCGACCTGATGGCGGGCCTGCGCAAGTGTTCCGAAGGTGAAGTGGAATTCGTCGGCGTCGGCGGGCCTCTGATGGAGGCAGAGGGCCTGAAAAGCCTTTTTCCCATGTCCGATCTGTCTGTAATGGGGCTGATCGAAATCATTCCCAAAATTCCGATGCTCCTGCGCCGTGTGCGGCAGACCGCCGAGGCCGTGACAGCCCAAGAGCCCGACGCCCTGATTACCGTCGACAGCCCCGATTTCAGCCTGCGGGTCGCAAGCCGCGTCAAACAGGCGATGCCGGAGCTGAAAACCATCCACTACGTCGCGCCCTCGGTCTGGGGCTGGCGGCCCGAGCGCGCCGAGAAAATGGCGCGGGTTATCGACCACGTTTTGGCGCTGCTGCCATTCGAGCCGCCTTATATGGAACGGGCGGGCATGACCTGTGATTTCGTCGGGCATCCCGCCGTATCGGTTAAACAGGCGACAGAAACGCAGAAAGCCGGCCTTCGCAAGGATCTGGTGCTTGGCGACGCACGGGTCATCACGCTGCTGCCCGGATCGCGGGCAGGCGAAATCAAGCGCATGGCCCCGGTCATAGACGCGGTGGTTCGGACCCTGCATGCCGAAGATCCCGACGTAAAATTCGTTCTGCCCGCGGCGGGCGCGGTCATTGACCAGTTGCGCGCGGCAGTTGCCAACTGGGCCGTTCAGCCGATTATCCTCGACCCGACGGGCATGCCTGTGGACGAGGCTGAAATGCGCAAACGCACGGCTTTCGCCATAAGCGAGCTGGCGCTGGCGACCTCCGGCACTGTTTCGCTGGAACTGGCGGCGGCGGGCTGTCCGATGGTGATCGCCTATCAGGCGAACTGGATGACGACGCGCATGGTCAAGAAACTGGCGCTGATCGATACGGCCAACCTGATCAACATCGTGACCGATACGCGCGTCATTCCAGAGTTCCTGTTCGAGAAATGCCGCGCGGATCTGATCGCTCCGGCGGTTCTGGAGCTGCTGCGCAATCCTGATGCCCGGCGCGAACAAGTGCAGGCCTGCGACAGAACCATGGAACTGCTGGGACGCGGACAGGCCGACGCCGGCACGCGGGCCGCGAAGTCGGTTTTGCAGGCAATCGCATAGCGCTCCACCGTTTCCCCGCTTGACCTTTTTTCCCGATATAGACCACAGTCCAACATGGCTCTGAAAAATCAAATCACACAGTCACCGTGCGCCGGAGACCCGGATTTCCGCCCCGACTTTCTGGCGGCGTGGCAGGACTGCCCGGCCAAAGTCACGAAGTTTTTGTCCGCAACGGCCGAGAACAGCCAGTATTTGCGCGGACTGATGGAAAAAGAAGCCGATTGGCTGGCCGGCGCGCTGGAGCGCGACCCCGATGCGGTGGTGGATCAGGCTCTGGCCGATGTGGACAGCAGCAGCGAGGCGGCTCTGGCAACCACGCTGCGCAGTGCAAAACGCCGGGTCGCCCTTTTGGTTGCGCTCTGCGACCTGGGCGGCGTCTGGTCGCTGCAACAGGTTACGTCCGCCCTGACGCGGTTCGCCGATTTTGCGGTGCAGGCAACGTTCCAGCGGCTGATCGCGCAAGAAGTCGCGTCCGGCAAGCTGCCGACGGAGGCCGCAGACGACCCGGAAAACTGCGGCGGTATTTTTGTTCTGGCGATGGGGAAAATGGGCGCGGGCGAGCTGAACTATTCGTCCGACATCGATCTGATCGTTCTTTTCGACGGCAGTCGCTTTCAGCCGGAAGACGTGATGACGGCGCGCGGACAGTTCATCAAGGCGACACGGCGCATGACGCGAATTCTGTCGGACGCAAATTCCGAAGGCTACGTTTTTCGCACCGATCTGCGGCTGCGGCCGAACCCGTCGGTCACGCCGGTCTGTTTTGCCGCCGACGCGGCTCTGCGCTATTACGAGAGCCTCGGGCGAACGTGGGAGCGCGCGGCCTTTATCAAGGCGCGGGTCTGTGCCGGGGACATCAGGGCAGGTGAAGCGTTTCTGGAGGAAATGCGCCCCTTTATCTGGCGCAGGCATCTGGATTTCGCCGCCGTTCAGGACGCGCATGACATGCAGTTGAAAATCCGTGAGCACAAGGGGCTGTCCGGTCCGATTACGCTGCCGGGGCATGACCTGAAGCTGGGGCGCGGCGGCATCCGCGAGATCGAGTTCTATGCCCAGACGCGGCAACTGATCGCCGGCGGTCGCGATCCGGAGCTGCGGGCGCGGGGCACCGTTCAAACGCTGCACGATCTTGCCGTAAAGGGCTGGATCGAGACAAGCACCGCTGACACTCTGACCGGGGCCTATACAGAGTTGCGCACGCTGGAGCACCGCGTCCAGATGATCAACGATGCCCAGACCCATCACCTGCCGACGTCCGACAGCCAATTGCAGGCTCTCGGCCGATTCTGCATGTATCGGGATTTCGACGCATTCCGGATGGATGTGCGTGAAACGCTGGAAAAGGTCCACACCCTGACAGAGAGTTTCTTTGCGCCCGAGACCCCGTCGGCGGAGGACACAGAAAGCATCGAACTGCCGCCGCGCGCCGCGTCAATCGTAGAAGAATGGCCAACCCTGCCTGCGCTGCGTTCGAAACGGGCGATGGCGATTTTTGACAGGCTGAAGCCGATTATTCTGAAAAAGCTGACCGAGGCGGCTGACCCCGACGACGCAATCGCAGAATTTGACCGCTTCATCAGGGGTCTGCCGGCGGGCGTTCAACTGTTTTCACTGTTCGAATCCAATCCGCAGATACTCGACCTGCTGGCCCAGATATGCACGACGGCACCCAGCTTGTCGGCCTATCTGGGCCGCAATGCCACCGTACTCGATGCTGTCGTTTCCGGCGATTTCTTTGAACCGCTGCCGGACCGCGATGAACTCGTGCGCAGTTTGCAGGCGGCCGTTGCGCGGGAAGCGGACTACGAGGACCAGTTGATCGCGGCCCGGCGCTGGCAGAAAGAACGGCACTTCCGCATTGGCGTTCTGCAATTGCGGGGGCTGGCCGGGGATGCCGAAACGGCGCAGTCCTATTCCGAACTTGCCGGAGCCTGTCTGGAGGTCATGCTGTCGACCTTCCAGACCGAATTCGCCCGGAAATACGGGGTCATAGAGGGCGGCGGCGTCGCGGTGCTGGCCATGGGCAAGCTTGGATCGGAAGAGATGACGCCGACTTCGGACCTGGACCTCATACTCGTCTATGACGCGGCGGGGCAGACGGCTTCGACCGGACCCAAGGAACTGGCGGTCACGACCTATTACTCGCGGTTCACGCATGGGCTGATCACCGCCCTGTCGTCGCCGATGACGGGCGGCAAGCTATATGACGTTGACATGCGGCTGCGCCCGTCGGGCCGCAGCGGACCAGTTGCGACCAGCCTTGCCGCTTTCCGGGACTACCAGGAAAACAAAGCCTGGACATGGGAGCATCTGGCGCTGACGCGGGCCAAGGTTGTCGCCGGATCGAAACCTGTCGGAGAGCGGATCGAGGAAATCCGGAAATCCGTTATCTGCCGGCAGAGGGACGCCAAAGCCGTTGCGCAGGATGTGATCGAGATGCGCGAAAGGATTGAAAAGGGAAAAGCAGCGGCTTCGAAGGTCTGGGACGTCAAGGCGCGGCGGGGCGGATTGCTGGATATCGAACTGATGGCTCAAACTTTCTGCCTTCTGGGGAACTCCGCCCTGCGAAAGCCGGCGGAACAACTGTCCGCTGCCGCCGAACAGGGGTTGCTGGGCAAGGACGATGCGGACGCACTGGCGCAGGCGCATACCTTTTATAAAACATTTCAGTCCAGCCTGCGGCTGTTGCTGGAGGAAAGTAAGACGCCGGAAGATCTGGGGCAGGGCGGCCGCGAGTTTCTGCTCGGTTCGTTGCGTGGCGGCGGCCTGCAGGAGCTTCGGGCGCGTATCGACGAAACCGCCGAGGACTGCGCCAGACGTATAGACAGATTGCTGAACAATCTGGCACAATCAACGACGTGACTTGGGGAAGTACCTGAATGGCGAACAATTATCTGGACATCGATGCACGCGGCATGATCCACGAAGCCTATCGCATCGACGGGGTCACTGAGCAGGATTGCCGGACCATATTTCTCGACTGGGCCATGTTCGCCCCAGATATCCCGCCAATAGCCGAGCAACTGGAGCGGTTGCTGCAGGTTTACGGATCCGAAAACCCCGACCATCCCATGACCACCGTTATCCGTCAGGGTTTGGAGAAATCAGCTGCGAATTCGGGTCGCCGGGGTGGCCGCATGGGACGGCGAAAGCGCTAGTCGGCAAGCGCATCCAGAATACGCGCCCAGCTTCGCATTCCCTTGTGAAAGGACCGCATATCGTATTTTTCGTTCGGGCTGTGGATGCTGTCGTCGTCCTGCCCGAAGCCGATCAGCATCGATTGCACCCCGACGATATCCTGAAAGAACCCCGCGATGGGGATCGAACCGCCGCAGCCGGCAAAAACACCCGGTTTGCCCCACTCGTCGGACAGGGCCGCACGCGCTGCCTCGAAGGCCGGGTTGGAAATTTCCATAGTCGCCGCCCACGTGCCGCTTTCGGACAAGAACTCGGCGGTGCAGTCGGCTGGCAAGTGTGCGTTGATATGCGCGCGGAAGGCGGCGCGGATCTTTTCGGGGTCCTGATTGCCGACCAGACGGAAGCTGACTTTAGCGTGCGCCTCTGACGGCAGAACGGTCTTGAAGCCTTCGCCGGTGTAGCCGCCCCAGATGCCGTTGACCTCGCAGGTCGGGCGCGACCATATCTGTTCCAGAACCGAGCGGCCAGGCTCGCCCGCAGGCACGCTCAATCCGACATCACCGAGGAACCTTTCGGCGTCGAAATCCAGATTGCGCCATTGTTCTGCGACCTGTTCCGGCAGTTCTGGCACATCGTCGTAAAACCCGTCCAGAGTGACGCGGCCATTGTCATGCAACGCGGCGAGCGCCTTGGTCAGCACATGGATCGGATTTGCAGCGGGTCCGCCATACATGCCGGAATGAAGGTCCTTGGACGGTCCGGTGATTTTGATCTCTTCCTTGATCATGCCGCGCAGCATGGTCACGATGGTCGGCGTGTCCGGCTCGACCATGCCGGTGTCGCAGA
>JBFFQS010000040.1:0-15119 GCA_041573315.1 Amylibacter sp.
TCGGGCCGGTCGATCAGGGCGGCATCGCCGAGATGGACGAATTCCTCTGCGTCGCGCGGGCCGAGTAGGGGGTGGTTGATGATCATTCTCGCGCTCCCTAATGCAGGTTCGGTTGGGCGCCCGCGCCCTTTTCGTCGATCATTTTGCCGCGGATGAAGCGATCCAGACGGTAGTTCGCCGCCACGGGGTGAGGCTCGTCCTTTGCCAGCAGATGCGCATAGCAGTAGCCGCTGGCCGGTGTCGCCTTGAACCCGCCGTAACACCAGCCGCCATTGAAATAGAGGCCCGGAATATGGGTCTTGTCGATAAAGGGTGATCCGTCCATCGACATGTCCATGATGCCGCCCCACATACGCAGCAGGCGTGCGCGGCCAAGTGACGGGATCATTGCCATCATGTCCTCGGCCACATGTTCGATCACCGGCAGGTTGCCGCGCTGGGCATAGGAATTGTACTTGTCCAGATCGCCGCCGAAGACCAGACCGCCCTTGTCGGACTGGCTGATATACAGGTGGCCCGCGCCGAAGGTCACCACGCCGGGGATCGTCGGCTTCAGTCCCTCGCTGACGTAAGCCTGCAAGACGTGGCTCTCGATCGGTAGCCGCATGCCGGCCTTTGCCATCACGCGGCTGGACGAACCTGCGACGCAGACGGCCACCTTGCCGGCCGAAATCGGTCCGCGCGAGGTTTCGACGCCCTTGCAGACGCCGCCTTCGATTTGGAAACCAGTGACTTCGCAGTTCTGGATGATATCGACGCCGCGGCGGTCGGCGCTGCGGGCATATCCCCAGGCCACCGCATCGTGGCGCGCGGTACCGGCACGCGCCTGCCACAGGCCGCCAATGATCGGAAAGCGGGCATTGTCGAAATCGAGAAACGGGCACATGTCGCGAACCGCGTCCCTGTCCAGCAGTTTCGCATCGGCGCCGGCCATCAGCATGGCATTGCCACGCCGGGCATATGCGTCGCGCTGGGCGTCGGTGTGGCACAGGTTCAGGATGCCGCGTTGAGAGACCATGGCGTTGTAGTTCAGGTCCTGCTCCAGACCCTCCCACAGTTTCATCGAGAATTCGTAGAACGGCGTGTTTTCTGGCAGCAGGTAGTTCGACCGGATAATCGTCGTATTGCGTCCGATATTACCGGAACCGAGCCAGCCTTTTTCCAGTACCGCAACGCTGCGGACGCCAAAAACCTTGGTCAGGTAATGCGCCGTGGCCAACCCGTGCCCGCCGGCGCCGACGATCACAACGTCATAGTGCTTCTGAATGTTCGGCTGTCGCCAGACAGCCTTCCAGCCCTTGTTACCGGTAAGTCCCTGCTGCAAAATTCGTAATGCCGAGTACCGCATCTTAATCCTCTTGGAACGCGCAATTGCTTTAGGATGCAGTCTTGAGCGTCATTGTCCAGAGCTTAAGCCAATATTCCTGGATCATCGCCCAAAAAATATTTTCCACCGCGCTACTGGCTAGCGTATTTTTTCGCCCGAAAGCTCCGACAAGATCGGACAGTCCGGCCGGTCGTCCCCCGCACAGTTGGAAATCAGGTGCATCAGCGTTTTGCGCATGGCTTGCAGTTCGGCGATCTTCTGATCGATTTCGGCCACATGGTCCTTTGCCAGCGCCTTGACATCCGCGCTGGCCCGTCCGGTATCGGCATAAAGCGCCAGCAGTTTGCGGCATTCGTCGATGGAAAAGCCGAGGCTTCGCGCCTTGCTCAGGAAATGCAGCTTGTGCGCGTCGGCTTCCAGGTACACCCGATAGCCGTTTTCGGCCCGCATCGGCGTCACGAGGCCGATGTCCTCGTAGTAGCGGATCGTTTTGGCCGGCAGGCCGGTGCGTTCCGCCGCCTGCTTTATGGTTATGGCCGTGCTCACAGTTTGGCATTCCTCAGCCGCAAGGCATTTCCGACCACCGACAGGGACGAGCCCGCCATTGCGGCGGCCGCGATCATCGGTGACAGCAGAATGCCGAAGAACGGGTAGAGCACGCCGGCGGCGATCGGAACGCCAATGCCGTTGTAGACGAAGGCCAGAAACAGGTTTTGCCGGATGTTGCGCAGCATTGCATCGGCCAGCCTGCGGGCGCGGACCACGCCGGCCAGTTCGCCGCCGACCAGGGTCAGGCCCGCGCTTTCGATAGCGACATCCGAGCCGGTGCCCATGGCGATACCGACATAGGCCCGAGCCAGTGCCGGCGCGTCATTGACGCCGTCACCGATCATGCCGACCTTTCGACCCTGATCCTGCAACTCGGCCACCAGTTTGGCCTTGTCTTCCGGCAGGACGCCGGCGCGGACATCGTCAAGACCCAGTTCATTGGCCACAGCCTTCGCGGTGCGTGCGGTGTCGCCGGTCGCCATGATAACGTGCAGCCCCTCGGCGCGCAGATCGTCGATCGCCTTTTTTGCGGACTCCTTGATTGGATCGGCCACTGCGATCATTCCGGCGAATTTCTTGCCGGCTGCCAGAAACATGACAGTCTGGCCTTTGTCCTGCAGAGCGTTGGCTTCATCCAAAGGCAATGAGATGCCAAGCCCGTCCATCATCGCCTCGTTGCCCAGAGAAATGGTTTTACCACCAATCTTGCCGGATACGCCCTTGCCGGTTACCGCGTTGAAATCCTTCACGGGCTCTGTCGTGACCGAAGCCGCCTCGGCGCCACTCAGGATCGCTGCCGCCAGCGGGTGTTCGGACCCTTTCTCGAGACTTGCAGCCATTTGCAGGACGGCATTCTTGTCGAACCCTTTGGCGGGATGCACGCCGACCAGTTCCGGCTTGCCCAGCGTCAGCGTGCCGGTCTTGTCCACGATCAGGGTGTCGACATGGGAAAACCGCTCCAGCGACTCTGCATCCTTGATCAGCACGCCTGCCTGTGCACCGCGACCGGTGGCCGTCATCACCGACATCGGCGTGGCGAGGCCCAGCGCACAGGGGCAGGCGATTACCAATACCGTGACCGAGATCACGAACGCATAGCCGAGCGTCGGGGCAGGGCCGACCAGAGCCCAGACGATGAAGGACAGAACAGCCACGGCAATGACGGACGGCACAAAATAGCCCGCGACCTTGTCCACGAGTTTCTGGATCGGCGCGCGGCTGCGCTGGGCGTTTGCGACCATTTCCACAATTTTGGACAGGGTCGTGTCGGCTCCGACTTTCTCGGCCTGCACGATCAGTGTTCCGGTGCCGTTGATGGTCGCCGCCGTGACCTTGTCGCCCTCGGTCTTTTCGACGGGTACCGGCTCGCCGGTGATCATTGCCTCGTCGACCGAGGAGTTGCCCTCGATCACGACGCCGTCGACCGAAAGCTTCTCGCCGGGCTTGACCCGAACCTTGTCGCCGATCCGGATGGCTTCGACCGGCACCTGTTCCTCGGATCCGTCCTGGTTGATCCGAAGGGCCGTATCGGGCGCCAGATCCAGCATCGCCCTGATCGCGCTGCCGGTTTTTTCCCGTGCCCGCAGTTCAAGTATCTGACCCAGCAAAACGAGAACGACGATCACTGCGGCGGATTCGAAATAGAGGCTGACCCGACCATCCATGTCCCGAAAGCTTTCGGGAAACAGGCCCGGAACCACAACCGCCGCCAATGAATAGGCGAAGGCGGCCACGACACCCATGGCAATCAGGGTGAACATGTTGAACTTGCGCGTGACCAGCGACCGCCATCCACGCACCAGAAACGGCCAGCCGGAATAGAATATCACCGGCGTGGCCAGCAACAGTTCCAGAAACGGCGCGACGGACTCGCCGATCCACGTCCGGGACGGCAGGCCGACCATCGGGCCCATTGCCAGCAGGAGCAACGGCACCGTCAGCAGGGTCCCGATCTTGAAACGCTTCGTGAAATCGACCAGTTCGGGGTTGGGGCCGGCATCGGCAGGCGGAACGCCCATCGGTTCCAGCGCCATGCCGCAAATCGGGCAGTCGCCGGGGCCTTCCTGTACGATCTCGGGGTCCATCGGGCAGGTGTAGAGCGTGCCTTCGGGCATCGGTTCAGGCTCAGGGCGGCCTGACAGATAGGTCTGCGGCGCGGCTTCGAACTTGTCGTGGCATCCCTGCGAGCAGAAATAGAAACGCTCGCCCTGATGTTTTGCCATGTGGCGCGCGGTGGCGCGGTTCACGTCCATGCCGCAAACCGGATCCTCGGCGGTCAGATAGGCTTGCGGATCGGCGACAAACTTGTCCTTGCAGCCTGGATTGCAGAAATGGATTGTGTGCCCGTCATGCTCGACGGACGGCTTGCCTGCGGTCGGGTCTACCAACATGCCGCAGACGGGATCACGGGTGATCGTATCGGAATGAGTCGTTTTCATGCCACCTTTATAAACCTTCCAGTAACTGGAAGGTCAAACCATATTTTTGTGACCTGAAAAAGCGACCGTTCAGGCCCGAAAAATGCTCTGCGCGCAAACACGGTGGCTGCGCGCAGAGCGTTTGACTTGAGGTAAAGCCCCTTGTCTTAGTCGTCGATCGCCAGCAGCGAGGCGTTGCCGCCGGCCGCGGTTGTATCGATGCACAGGTGCCGTTCCTTGATCAGGTCCCTGGAAAAGTCCGTATGCGCGATCAGGGGTACAATCGGGCCATTCCGTGCCGCCAGCGCCTTGCGATGCTTGCGCTGGTCCTCGCCGGCATAGACGACCGCATCCAGATCGGGAATTTCCGAGAGCAATTCCGGCGTAACCAGCCCGTCCAGACCATCTTTCACTCCCGGAGCCGCAGCCAGCACCTTGCACCCCGCCAGTTTTGCGGTCTCGGCCTGCTGCGCCGCCAGTTCCGCGGTCGGACCGAGGCAGAGCACAAGGCCTTTGGGCAGGGTGGTCAGCATGTTTTGCTCGCCGGTCGGGCCGGGCAGGGACTCCGAACTGTTGGCTTGCCCGTCGGGTTCCGGCAGGGCGTTGATCGCGGCCACGACCCGGTCGAGTTTGAGCGGATTGCCTTCATCCGGTTGCACCGGATCGGTGTTGCGCCGGCAGAACCGGTCGAGGTAGTTCGGTCCGCCCGCCTTGGGGCCGGTGCCGCTGAGGCCTTCGCCTCCAAAAGGCTGCGAGCCGACAATGGCGCCGATCTGGTTGCGGTTCACATAGATGTTGCCCGCCTCGATCCGGTCCACGATATGCTGAACCCGGTCGTCGATGCGTGTGTGCAGCCCGAATGTCAGGCCATAGCCTGAGCCGTTGATCGCGTTGATCACCTTGTCGATCTGCGTCGCCTTGAAGGTCGCGACATGCAGGACCGGACCGAACATTTCCTCTGCCATTTCCTCGATCCCCGAGACCTTGATCAGGGCCGGTCCCACGAAAAAACCGGTTTTCGGGCAGTCGAGCTGTTTCAGCAGCGCTCCGCGTTCCTTTGCGGTATCGACATAGTCTTGGATTTTCTTCTGGGCGGTGGTGTCGATCAGCGGGCCGACATCGGTCGCAAAATCGGTCGGATCGCCCACGGTCAGGCAATCCATCGCGCCTTTGATCATCGTCAGCAGGTTGTCGGCGACATCTTCCTGCACATAGAGGATGCGCAGTGCGCTGCAACGTTGGCCGGCTGACTGAAAGGCCGAATTGATGATGTCGCGCGTCGCTTGTTGCGGCAGGGCCGTACTGTCGACGATCATGGCATTCAGGCCGCCGGTTTCGGCGATCAATGTCGCGGAAGGAGCCAAGTTTTCCGCCATCGACCGGTTGATTGCCTGCGCCGTCGCCGTAGAGCCGGTGAAGCAAATGCCCGAAATGTTCGGATGCTGCGACAGGGCCGCGCCCGCCACCGGACCGGTGCCGTTGATCAGCGCAAGAGAGGGTTTCGGAACCCCCGCCTCATGCATCAGCCGGATGCCGAGTTCGGCGATCAGCGGTGTGCTCTCGGCCGGTTTCGCGGCCACGCCGTTACCTGCGGCCAGCGCCGCCGAGATTTGCCCGGTGAAAATCGCCAGAGGAAAGTTCCATGGCGAAATACAGGCGAAGACGCCTTGCGGTTCCGGGTTTTTGATTTGCGCCTGACGCGCGTAATAGCGCAGAAAATCCACCGCCTCGCGCACTTCTCCGACACAATCGGACAGGTTCTTGCCCGCTTCCTGTCCCAGCGTGGCAAAGATTTCGAACGAGTGTTTTTCATACAGGTCGGCGACCTTGCGCAAAACCTTGGCGCGTCCTGCGGCATCGGCGCCCGACCATGGTTTCAGGCCGTCCACGGTTGACTGGACCGCTGCCGCATCCATCATTTCGGCATAGGCGATAACCTCGCCGGTCGTGGGGTTCTGCACTGGCAGCGCCGCATCGCCCGGTTTGTCCGTCGCTGCGTCCCGATGGTGCTTGCGGATCTGTTTCTTGAGCTTCGTCAGCGTCAGCGGATCGTAAATATCCCAGCCCTTGGAGTTCTTGCGGTCCTCGCCGTAGATGTCCGCAGGTTGCGCGATATGCGGGTTTTCCGGTGAGTCGAGATAGCTTTGCACGATTTCAAACGGGTCCTGAGCCACGTCTTCGGCAGAGACCGATTCATCGACGATCTGGTTGACGAAAGAACTGTTCGCTCCGTTTTCCAGCAGGCGGCGCACCAGATAGGCGAGCAAGTCCTTGTGGCTGCCGACCGGCGCATAGATGCGGCAGCGGACGCCGGCTGTCTTGACCAGAACCTCGTGCAGAGATTCGCCCATGCCGTGCAGGCGCTGGAACTCGAAGCTTGTCAGATCGTCGGCCATCTCGATGATCATCGCGGCCGAATGCGCGTTATGCGTCGCGAACTGCGGATAGATACGATCGGTCATGCCCAGAAGCTTCTTGGCGCAGCAGATATAACTGACATCGGTGGAAGGCTTGCGCGTGAAGACCGGAAAACCGTCCAGGCCTTCCGTCTGGGCATGCTTGATCTCTGTGTCCCAATAGGCGCCCTTGACCAGCCGCACCATGATCTTGCGGTCCAGCTCCGTCGCCAGGTCGTACAGCCAGTCGAGGACGAATGGCGCGCGCTTGCCATAGGCCTGCACCACGACGCCGAAGCCATCCCAGCCTTTCAGGGCGGGTTCGCGCAGCAACGCTTCAATCACGTCGAGGGAAATCGACAGGCGGTCGGCCTCTTCGGCGTCGATGTTCAGCCCGATGCCGGCGGATTTCGCCATGATTGCCAGCGAACGCGCACGCGGCACCAGCTCGTCCATCACCTGCTGCTTTTGCAACTGGTCATAGCGGGGATGCAGCGCCGAGAGCTTGATGGAGATGCCGGGATTGGTGCGGATATCCTCACCGTGGCTTGCCTGACCGATGGCGCCGATGGCGTCTGCATAGGCCAGATGGTAGGCGCGGGCCTCTTTCTCCGTACAGGCGGCTTCGCCGAGCATGTCATAGGAATAGGTATAGCCCTCGGCTTCGCGTTTCCTCGCGCGCTTCATCCCGCCCTCGATGCTCTCGCCCAGGACGAATTGCTGGCCCAGTTCGCGCATGACCTGGCGAACGGCGACGCGGATGGCCGGTTCGCCCAGCCGGCGAACAGCGCCGCGCAGGGTGGCGAACAGGCTCTGATCCTGGTCTTCGTTCAGCACCTTGCCGGTGAACAGAAGCGCCCAGGTCGAAGCGTTGACCAGCGGCGAAGACGAATGTCCGAGGTGGGTGCCCCATTCGCTGGAAGCGATCTTGTCCGTGATCAGTTCGTCGATGGTTTCCGCGTCGGGCACACGCAGCAGAGCCTCGGCCAGACACATGAGCGCGACGCCTTCGCTGGTCGACAAGCCGTATTCCGCAAGGAAGGATTCCATCATCGTCGGTTTGCTGGACTTGCGGATGCGATTGATGACCTCGACAGCGCGCCCGGCGCCGGCACGGCGTGTGTCGGGCGAGATATCAGCCGAGCCGATCAGACTTGTCAGCGCTGCCTTTTCATTGGTGCGGATGTTTTTTTGAATGTTGGTGCGGTCTAGGCTGGTCATTTGTCGATCCAATGTCAGAGGGTAACCTTATCGAATCAATATACCATTGCGGTATCTGTTAGTTTTCCTTAAAATTGAGGTATTGTAGTAAAGTGTGCTGCATTTTAGAAGAATAGCAGGAAAAAGATAATCCAATGACAGATGAAGCAGGACTTGATGCATTCGACCTGAAGATTGTCCGCGCCCTGTCAGAGGACGGCCGGATGACATTGGCCGCGCTGTCAGAGATTGTCGGGCTGAGTAAAACCCCCTGCCAGTCGCGTATCCGGCGGCTTGAAAGGGATGGCTACATTTTGGGATACCGGGCCATCGTCAGTCCGGTGAAGCTGGGCCTCGAGCATGTCGCGTTTGCGGAGGTGAAGCTGAGTGACACCCGCGCCTCGGCGCTAAACGACTTCAACCGCGCGGTCATGAAAGTGCCGGAAATCGAGCAATGTCACATGATCGCAGGTGGCTTCGACTATCTGCTGAAGGTACGAACGCGGAGCATTGCCGAATATAGGGAAGTTCTGGGCGAGAAACTGTCGGCCCTGCCGCATGTGGCGCAGACCTCGACCTATGTGGCGATGGAAACCGTCAAGGAGTCGACGAACCTGCTGTAGGCAGGAAAGGGAAGCCGTTTCCGGCTCCCCTGTCAAACGCCGCATCGGTTGGATGCGCTTTGGATCAGTGCCCCATGTGGTGTTCGCAGGTGACGTTCGGGTTGAACGGCGTCAGGTCACCGGCAGGGTTTTTACGGTACAGCCAGACGTGCTGATCGAAATGCGGCATGAAGCCGTGAGCCTCGTCACCGGGAGTGTCCGGATTGTCGGACATATGATCCCATTCTCGCCCGTTCACCATCGGCGGGCCGCTGTGCCCCGCGGCCATCCACGCTTTCTCGAACACCAGGTTTTCGATACCTACGAGTTCCATCGAGCCGTCTTCCTGTGGTTCATAGAGCAGGATCGCCGGAGCCATGAAATCCGTATGGGTGCTCATCCCGTCGACCCGCGGCTTGTCGCCCGTGATCTTCAGTTTGGCCGGGTTGAGGTAGTGTATACCCATGCTGCCCCATTCCGGCGGCAAGCCTTCGGCCTCGGCTGAAACGCAATGGCCGGACGGATCAGGAATAAACCCATCCGCCAACGCCACATTCACATCCTTGTACTTCTCGGTCGCTGCACGAAGTGCATCGAGATCGTAATCATCGGCAAATACCACAGCCGATGTCGCCAGCAGTGCCGACACTGCCAGACCGGTTATATGTGTTATTCTCATGATATACCTCCGTTGACCGGGGAATTCGGTCCCGTGTTCAGGCACTCCCCGGAAACTACTATTTATACCACATTTTAGCGATTCGAGCGGTATTCGAGTTCAGATCGGCATATTCGGGCCGATGGCACCGCCTCGGGCCGCCGGTCAAAAGACGATGCTGCTGTCTTCCTTGGCCTTGTGGTGCGGCTCGACGTGGATGGTGACAAAGCTGCCGGCGACTTCTTTCTTCAACGCGGATTCGATCCGGTCACAGATTTCATGAGCCTCGGCAACGGGCATCCCGCCCGATACGATCAGGTGGAACTCGATGAATGTCCTCTGTCCGGCATAGCGGGTGCGCAGGTCATGCGCCTCCAGCGCGCCGTCCGAGTGCTCGGCGATGGTGGCGCGGATGCGCTCCAGTACCTCGTCCGACGCCGCCGCATCCATCAGCCCGCCCACGGAATCGCGCAGTAAGGAGTAGCCGGACCAGAGGATATATACCGCGACCACGGCAGCAATCACCGCATCGAGCCGCTCCCAGCCCGTCAGAACCACCAGCCCGACCCCGACCAGCACTCCGCCCGATGTCAGCACATCGAAGAACAGGTGCTTTCCATCAGTAGTCAGCGCCGGCGACCGCCATTCGCGGCCCTTGCGTATCAATACGAAGGACCACGCTCCGTTCAGGACCGAGGCGGCCGCGTTGATTGCCATCCCCTCGAAAGGTGCAGTGATCATGACCGGCTCGAGAAAGCTGAAATAGGCCTCCCGCAAGATGGCAAGGGCGGCCAGAACAACCAGTACGCCTTCGCTGACCGAAGAGAAATACTCGGCCTTGCTATGGCCGAAAGGGTGATTGTCGTCCGCCGGAACCGCACTGATCTGCAAGGCGATCACCGCCGCGAAGGCTGCGGCGATGTTGACGATACTTTCCATCGCGTCAGACAGCAGGGCGACGCTGCCCGTCACGTGGTAGGCCAGATACTTAAGGCCCAACACGGCAAATCCGACCGCGATGCTGCAAAGCGCGAGTGCGACCGTCCTATGCAAAACACAGTTCCCGGCGCGCAGATGTCCGAGGGTGGCCGTTACGGCAATCCTGCGGGAATATGCAAAGCTTCACTGCGGGCCTCTGATCGGTTGGCGTGTTCGATGCGCAACGCCATACACGGTCGAACACGGCGCGCCAAGGGTTCAAATGGCCGCTTGACGTCGCGGGAACCTGCGGTCGGAGGTGCCGACCGCATTGCTTCGCCGGGTCAGACCTTCAGCGTTATCCGGATATTACAGGGATCGCGGAGGATGACTGTCCCCGCTTCCCGGGAGACCAGATAGCCAGACGCCTCGGCACGGGCCGCGATCGCGTCGCGGGCTTCGTGGTTGCGGGCCACAAGCTCGAATCCGGTCAGGCCCGCTGTTTCGTCCTGTCGCGCCGCCGCACCGCGGCTGTTCCATATGTTAGCCGCGACCTGATGGTGATAACCGCCACTGCCGAAAAACGACGCTCCCGGATAGCGGCTTGTCAGATCGAAGCCGAGGATGTCTTGCCAGAATGCTTCTGCGGCCGCCAAGTCGCCGACCTGAAGGTGCATGTGCCCGACGACCGTACCTTTCGGAGCGCCGGCCCAGAGGGGCCCTGTGGCGGATTTAAGCAGGCTGTCGGTGTCCAGCGGATCGGTCGCCATAACGATACCCCCATCTTGCGATCGCCAGTCTGCCTCCGGACGGTCGGCGTAGACCTCGATACCGTTGCCTTCCGGATCGGAAAGATAGATCGCCTCGCTGACGTTGTGGTCAGAAGCGCCTTGCAGCCGGATTCCACGCTTTCGGACATGCGCCAGCCAGCGCCCGAGATCGGCGCGCTCCGGCAGAAGGAAAGCGGTGTGAAACAGACCGGTGGAGCTTGGGTCTCGCGGCGGCAGACCGGGTCTCTGCACCAATTCGATCAGGGGTTCAGGACCTGCTCCCAGCATGATCCTCTTCGGTTCGCTATCGGCAGGCGAAAGGCCGAGTGCGTCTTGATAAAAGGCCGAAACCTTTTGCAGATCGCGGACATTGAGCCGGACCTTGCCGATCCGCAGCGGTGCGTGGCGCAGATCGAATTTTTCTGTTTCTGTCTTTGTTGCGGTCATGGCGAGACCTCCTGAAAGAGATGTCAGGCCGGATCGGGGGGCCGATCCGGCCTTGATCGGGTTGTCTGGCGGATGCTTCAGTCGCGCAGATTGCCAAGGGCAAGTGTGCCGTTGCCGAGCAGGGCCTGAACCAGCAGAGCGACGGCCCAGAAAGCGGGAAATTCCCAACCGCCACCTTCGTTCGAAAAGATAAAGCCCGCCGCGCCGTGCGGTGCATAGATCGAGCCGAGCAGGATAGGGACCAGAGCCAGCGAAACGATGCGGCTGTAAACGCCGAGGATCAAAGCGAGGCCGCCAAGCAGTTCCGCGGCGATCACCACATAAGCTAGTGCCGCCGGAAAACCCAGGCTCGCGAAATATCCGGCCGTACCGGCAGGCGTGAAGACAAACAGTTTCAGCCATGCGTGGGCCAGAAACAGGCCGCCCAGCGAGACCCGGAGGATGAGGGCCGCGAGCGCGGCATTATCGGTGTCGGCCAGTATCGCAGGCCGTTGGGATGTAATCGTCGTCATTGTCAAAACTCCTGTTATGGCATCCGTAATGGTGCCGTTCGAAGCGGAACATGGAGTCTTTCCAGAAGAATGATAATACTGAATTTCAGAATATGATTTCTTCCGATATGGAAGCAATTATCGCTACCAGCCGGTTTCCCACGACGGTTTTCCACGGTACCGCACGACCAGAAAATCGACCAGCGCCCGGACCTTTGCCGCAAGATGCCGGTTGTGGGGATATAGCGTGTGAACCGCAAGCGGAGCGGGTTCGAACCGCATAAGGACCGGTTTGACCCTGCCGGCCGCGATTGCGGGGCCTGACACAAAGCTTGGAACGAAGGCAAGGCCGAGCCCGGCCTCCGCCGCGCTCAGGCAAGCCTCCGCATTGGAATACCGCAGACGCCCGGTGACCGGAACGGCGGCCGGATCCTTGTCGCTGTCGCGCAGGGGCCAGCGGTTCGGGTCCTTCAGGTTGGTGTCGAGGATGCATTCGTGCCGCGCCAGATCCGTTGGCGCTACAGGCACGCCATGCCGTGCCAGATAGTCGGGCGAGGCGACCGGAAAAATCCGGACTTCGCACAGCTTGCGGGCAATCAGGCTCGAACTCATGGGGCGGCCCACGCGAATTGCCGCGTCGAACCCCTCGTCCACGAGATTGACCAGACGGTCCGTGAAGCTGACGTCCAGTTCGATATCTCGGTACTGCAAAGCGAAATCATTGAGGGCAGGCGCCAGTTCCAGCGCCCCGAAAGTAAGCGGAGCAGTCAGCCGCAAATGCCCGCGCGGCGTTTGGGAAATGTTGCGCATCGACATGTCGAGATTGTCGAATTCTTCCAGCAGGGGCCTCAGACGCTCGAGATAGGCCACGCCGGCCTCCGTTGGCGAAACCGCGCGCGTCGTCCGGTTCAGTAGCCGTACGTCCAGATCAGCCTCCAGCCGCGAAACCAGTTTGGAGGCCTGACCCGAACTTGTGCCGAGTTTCGCGGCGGCGGCGGTGAAACTGCCGGTTTCGGCAACGGCCACAAACATGCGGTCACGGTCCAGTCGGTCCATATTGCTATCTCATTTGCCATAAATACCGGTATTTACAGACCCATTATTAGCCAATTTCGAAGCAATGACACGCATTTTTCGAAATGGCGATCTTCACAATGAAGCAAGGCTGCCTTGGCCGGTCACTGCGCGCTGCGCCGATGGCATTGGACCATAGCTCCTTCATACTGTAAAATTCCAATTGCGTCACTTCGCAAGACCGCTCGCCCTGCCATGCGGGCTGGGCGGGAACAGTGGGGAATCGGTAGAACCGGTCGCAAGGTGAAACATGTGTTTCAGGTGTAGATAGGAGCCAAAGATGACCCGAAAGATTGACGCCCTGATGGCGGATATCCGCGATTTGGAAAGCCAACTCGAAGAAGAATTCGAGGCGCGACGCGCCGCATTCCATTATCACTTCAAAAAGAACCGGGTTGTCTTCTCTGAAGAGGTGAAACGCCAGCACAAGGCGTTAAAAACACAACTATGGGCATACGTGAGGCACGCCCGCTTGCCATTGGTCCTGTCAGCGCCGGTGATCTATTCGCTGATCATTCCGTTCGCGCTGCTGGACCTGTTCGTGACGGTTTATCAGGCGGTCTGCTTCCCGGTTTACGGAATACCGAAAGTCCCGCGCAAAGACTATATCGTCGTGGACCGCATCAGGCTCGGTTACCTGAACGGTCTGGAAAAACTCAATTGCGCATATTGCGGCTATTGTAATGGCCTGCTTGCATATGTCGTGGAAATCGCCTCGCGGACCGAACAGTACTGGTGCCCTATAAAACACGCGCGCAGGATCGAGGGGACCCATCGCCACTATGTGGAATTTGTCGACTATGGCGACGCGCAAACCTATCGCGACAAACTTGCCGATCTGCGGACGGCCCTGCGGCAAAAACCCGAAAAATAATCGTACGGCTACCAGCTATTTATTTTTCCGATGTCGCAAACAAGCGGGCAAGTTGCGATTCAATTCGGAAAATGTCGTCCAAGACTGTTCTGATGACCTTGGAAGGATGGTGCAGCCATGCCCGAAACACCGACACATCGCATAAAGGATCATCCGGACTGGCTGTACCTTCTGCGGGAATATTACGACCTGTACCGCTTGCTGCCCGCTGGCGGCAGCCTGCGAATTCGCGCACACCAGCGCCGGGTACGGAATATCATCAGTGCCGGTTTGAAGGCCAATGCCGGCATTTTGTTCCGCGAACCGGCTCTTTTGCCGGTTACGGCCCATTTGCGCCGGGTTCTCGATCAGGGCCGGGCGGAAAAGCACGCCCCGCACATCAGGGCGATCGAAGCCGTCTTGCCGACGCTCAGCTGGCAGTTCGGTTACGAAAAGGTTCGCAAGGGCCTGGAACAACGATATGCCTATGCCGAGATCGCCGGTCCGAACGGACCTATCGTGCTGGACGAACTGATCCTGGGGCTTGTTCTGTTCGCACCCGGTTGCACGTATCCGGCGCATGCCCACGACGGGATCACCGAAAGCTATGTTTGTCTGTCGGGCGCTGTGTCGGAGAACGATCAGGGCGTCTATGCGCCCGGTTCGCTGATCTTCAACCCGCCGGATCATGTGCACCGGATCACCGTGTCCGATGTGGAGCCATCATTGTTGGCTTACGCTTGGGAAGGGCCGCGCGACAAGCTGGCGGGGCAGAAGATGAAATTCACGCGAGCGAGCAGCAAGCCGAAGGTCTGACTTAACGGACCTAGAGACCCAATTCCTCGAATACCGCCGGGAATCGCGGATCTGTACGGACCTTTTCAAAATCCGTATCGAACTTCTTTATCCACTCTATCTTGTGCCGCGAAGCGCCCAGCCGAAGGGTTTTCCGCAGGAAAGTTAGTGCCTTGTCCGTTTCGTCGAGTTGCGCAAACAGACAGGCCATGTTGTAAGTGGTTCGCGGGTCTTCCACTCCAAAGGACGCCGCAAGATTTGCCCAGCGCCGCGCTTCTTCTTTCTGCCCGAGATAATGCAGAGCCATGGCTCCGACATAGACCGCCCTGTCGTCGTAAGGATTGAGCGCGATACGCTTCTTTGCGACTTTCAGGACGTGTTGCGCCGTTGCCAGAATGGCGCCTTTCTGCCCGATGGTTTTCAGACACAACATGAACATCATGCCGGTATGCAAATCCTGATCGTCCAGTTCGAAGGCGCGTTGCATTGACGGATAGGCGTCCACATATGCGCCGGACGTGAGGTACATGAGAGCCCGGTACAGGTGCGCCTCGACAAGATTGGGCTTTTGTTTCAAAGCCTTTTGAAACTCCGCTTCGGCCTCTTCCACGCGCCTGAACAA
>JBFFQS010000041.1:0-15055 GCA_041573315.1 Amylibacter sp.
CGCTAACCACTTGCATTTTAATCGGATTACGCAGGTCTGGCTTATCGGTACCATACCATAGCGCGGCGTCCTTATAGGATATCTGCGGCCAGTTCTGGTTCACCGCACGGCCCTTGCCGTACTCCTCGAACACTCCCTTGATCACGGGTTCGATCGTGTCGAAAATATCTTGCTGCTCGACGAAGCTCATCTCCATATCGAGCTGGTAGAAATCGGTCGGTGAACGGTCGGCGCGCGGGTCTTCGTCGCGGAAGCACGGCGCGATCTGAAAGTACTTGTCGAAACCGGCGACCATGATCAGCTGCTTGAACTGCTGCGGGGCCTGCGGCAGGGCATAGAACTTGCCGGGATGCAGTCGGGACGGCACCAGAAAGTCGCGCGCGCCCTCCGGGCTGCTGGCGGTGATGATCGGCGTCTGGAATTCGTTGAAGCCGATATTCGCCATGCGCTCGCGGATCGAGCGCACGACGTTCGAGCGCAGGAGCATCTTGTTGTGCAGGCTATCGCGGCGCAGGTCGAGGAAGCGGTACTTCAGGCGTGTTTCCTCGGGGTATTCCTGCTCGCCGAACACCGGCAGCGGCAGTTCTTCGGCTGCGCCGAGAACTTCCATGTCATTGACAAAAACCTCGATCTCGCCGGTCGGGATCTTGGGGTTGATCAGTTCGGGATCGCGCGCCTTGACGGTGCCGTCGATGCGGATCACCCATTCGGAGCGGACCTTTTCGATCTCGGAAAATACGGGGCTGTCGGGGTCGGCCAGCACCTGGGTCATGCCATAGTGGTCGCGCAGGTCGATGAACAGCAGGCCGCCGTGATCGCGGACGCGGTGCACCCAGCCCGACAGGCGGACGGCCTGGCCGACGTTGGAGGCATTGAGTGCGGCGCAGGTATGGCTGCGGTAGCTGTGCATTTGCGGCCCTTTCCGGGGGTTTAAATCTCTCGCGCCGATACACAGGGTTGGCAGGCCAATGTCAAGCCCGACGAGCCGGAAAGGGTCACAAATTAAGCACTACTCGGCTGCCTTCTTGCGGTCGTTCAGGGGTTCCTGCATCAGGATCTCGATAAAATAACTTGTGAACTGGCTGCGGTTGGACAGCCCGGTCTTTCGGAAGACAGCGTTGCATTGGGCTTTGATCGTTCCCTGCTTCTTGCCTGTTACCTCTGCGATTTCGGCGTTGCTCAGACCCTTGAGGATATACATCGCGATATCGCGTTCAGAGGGGCTGAGTTGCCAGCTGGTGAACTCGTCCTGCACCAGATCAAAGAACCCCTGCGACGCCACCCGCAGCTTCGAATTCACGTCGCTGAATTCCCGACGCAGCCGCCGCAGAGCGATGATGCCCAGAACGAAGCCCAGCACCAGACCCAGCACACCGGCAAGCTCCAGCGCCTCGTGGGTCTCCCACGACAGCGGTTCCGTGCGAAAGCGGAAGAGGCTTTGCAGCAGGTCATACAAGAACAAGACCGAAAAGAACGCCTGCACCAGAACCAGCGCGACGATTGCGAATTTCAGCTTCTTATTGCCCTTGAGGAATGACAGCTTCGTCCCCTTGTCTCTTTTCTTTTCCTGCCTTCAATAAGCTATTCTGCTTACCCGGACCCGATGGTTATTCTGGTCAATCATCATCGGATTCATCTGAACTGTCGGAGCTGTCCGAACTGTCGGAACTATCGGAGCTGTCGGAGCTGTCGGAGCTGTCCGACTCATCCGACTCGTTGGATTCATCCGATTCATCGCGACCGTCGCTGCCTGAGTCGCCGCCGTCACCGGACTTCTCGCCTTGCCGGCCGGATTCCGAATTGTCCGAACCGTCCTTTGGCCGCAGCCGATGCACCAGATCGCGCAGTATTTCGCCGGTGTTGGGGTTGAGGATTACTTCACGCTCCAGATCGTTCTTTCGCGCGATAATTTTCACGCGCCCCCAGAAGGTCTTGCTGATCCTGGAAACCTGATAGCCCTGATCCGCCAATTCCTCGGCCACGACTGAAACCGTCGGAGGCATATCCGAAAATGCCGGAACGGCGAAAGCCGTCAGCAACACGATCAGAAGAGTCTTTAAATAGTATGCCATGCGATCCGTCTAAAAACCAAAGCGGGGCCTGTCGGCCCGGCTTTTATCTTGTTATTGTCGGACCAAAGCTGCGCGAATGCAAATGCTTCGATCCGGCCGCTGCGTCTGCGAGTCGATCAGTCGTCGTCATCGCTGCTGTCGTCACTGCTGTCATCATCGCTGCTGTCGTCGTCACTGCTGTCGTCATCGCTGCTGTCGTCGTCGCTGCTGTCGTCGTCACTGCTGTCGTCATCGCTGCTGTCATCATCTGTGCCGACGCCGTCATGATCGTAATCTTCATTATCGTCGATCTGGTCTTCGCCGTCATATTCGTCTTTCAGCAATTCCCCGGTCTGAGCGTCATAGACCAGTTCGCGTGTTTTGCCGTTGCGGACCGACTCGACCTTGATGAGGCCGTTTCCGTGATCGACCTCTGTGATCTGGAAACCCTGCTCCTCCAGCTTATCAATGACTTTTTCGGTGAATGTCGCCGCCGAAAGGAAGGTGCTCGAGGCGAGAAACGCCGCCGTTATGAGGACTGCCAATTTCATGATTCTACTCCGTACGAGAGGTACAGTAGAATTTTCACTGTACCGGTTGCTGTCATACAGGCATTTCTCATGCATCGTTGCTGCAAAACAATTGACCCAGAGGCCTAAAACCGCCGTTTAGGCCCAGGGTTTATCGCCGGGAACCGCCCTAAAGCTCTCGCACGCCGCTGAGCACCATCAGGTCATGCCCGAATTTGCGAGAGGCCTCGGTCAGCACGCCGACCTGGGCGTCTTCCAGCACGCTGTACAGCTTGCGCCCCAGATCGCTTTGCAGAAACTCCAGATAGTCGTCCATGTCGGCGTTTGAAATATCACGATAGGTATAGGCGGCGGACAGAACCGTGCTGTTGAACACCTCCGCTTCGATCTGGTCGCGGCGGGAGTTGAGCATCATCAGAATCTGGTCATCGGTCAATCCGCCCGGCATTTTTCCCGTGCTCGCCATGCCCGAGATCATGGCATAGCCAAGATTCATCGCCATAGCAGCACCCGAACTGACAAGGTCCATCGCCTCGACCATCTGTTTGATCTGGTCCAGTCGCTCTGGATTGTTGGCCAGCAGGTCTTCGATAATCAGCGGCGTTTCCGCCTGACGCTCGGCGGCGTTTTCGGCCAATTGGGCGTATTTCTCGGCCTCCGTCACGCGCTGGCCGACACCTTGGGAAAAATAGGCCTCGAGCGCATCATACTCGGCGTCGTCGAACTTGTCGTCCACGCGGGTCGCCACGGCCGCGAACAGGACGTCCGGCCTGAAAATCCGGTCGGCAAGCGCATCGCGCGCGGCATTGAACTCCGAATTGTCGGATTTCAGGCCGGGGTCTGTGGACTTGACCTGTTCGACGAAGCTGCCGATCGCGGTATCGAAACCCAAGAGGCGCAACATCGCCTCGCCACGAGAGGGTTCGGCGGCGAAAACCGCCGGCCCTGACAGCAGGGCCAGACAGACAGGTATAATCCAAAGAATCTTTCCGCGCATGGAACCCTCGCAAATTCGTTTACCAAGAACACCGGCGCAGTTTAAAATGCTTGCAGCCGATGTCAAAGCAACTTCGCGGGGATCAGGCCGCGCAGCGAATTGCCGACGAAAAAAACCTCGTCCGCGCGCAGGTCGTCGAGCGTCAGAAAAGCCTCCCGGGCGCGACCAGACTCCAGCAGTTCCTGACGCAACACGCCGGGCAGCAGTCCGCAGGCCTGATCCGGGGTGAGCAGAATGTCGCCGCGCGGGACGAAGATATTGGTGATCGAGCCCTCGCAGAGCGCACCGTGCTCGTTTAGAAAAATAACCTCGTCGGCCCCCTCCGGCATTGCGGCGCGGGCGCGGTCATAGACCTCCCGCCGCGTGGTTTTCAGCGCCAGCCAGGGGTCGTCGCTGGTCAGTGTTTCCTCTGCCACGGAAACGCGCCACTGCGCCGCAGTCGGTGCCAATGGCGCTGTCTCGATTAAAATCTCGCCGCTCCGGTCGATCGTGACACGGCACCGGGCGGGGGCATCGCCGACCGCCGCCTGCAAGGCGGCCCGCATCGCCTGTGCGTCGAAAGGAAACTGCAGCCGCGCGCAGGTTCGGGCCGCGCGCTCCACATGCAGGTCCAGACGCACGAACTCGTCCTGCCCCGCAAAGCGCAGGGTCTCGATGACCTTCAGGTCCGGATCGGCAGTTTCGTATACCGGGCTTTCCAAAGCGCCTCCTCGTATTCGGCCTCGGCGGTGCTGTCATAGACCACGCCGCCACCGACGTTAAGCGTCACGCTCCTGTCATCGAACAGCGAAAGCGTGCGGATCGCAACATTGAAGCTGGCCGATCCGTCCGGCGCCATCCATCCGATCGAACCGCAATAGGCCTCTCGCGGCTCGGGTTCCAGCTCGCGGATCACCTGCATGGCGCGGATTTTTGGCGCGCCGGTGACCGATCCGCAGGGGAACAGCGCTCGGAACATCTGACCGACGGTCGTACCGGGCAGGATTTGCGCCTGCACGCGCGAGGTCATCTGATGCACGGTGGCATAAGTCTCGACCGTGAACAGCTCCGTCACCGCAACTGTGCCCAACTGTGAAATCCGCGAGATGTCGTTGCGCAGCAGATCGACGATCATCAGGTTTTCAGCCCGGTTCTTCTCGTCATTGCGCAGGAAGTTGATCAGTTCGGCGTCCTGTTGCGGCGTGTCACCACGCGGAACCGTGCCTTTCATCGGGCGCGTTTCGATCACGCCATTGGTGTCGACCTTGAAAAAAAGTTCCGGCGAGCGGGACAGCAGGACCGGCCCCTGCCCCATATCCACCAATGCCCCGTGCTTTACCGGCTGGGCGCGGCGCAAGGCCGAATACAGGCCCAGCGGCGTGCCATTGTATCGGCTGCGCATCGGGAAGGTCAGGTTGGTCTGATAGAAGTCCCCGGCAGCGATGTAGTCCCGCACCTTCGCGAAGGCCCGCGCATAGTCATCGGCGGACCAGACGGGCACCGGCGGCTCCAGCTGCGCGTCTTCCTCTTCGCGTTCGCCGCGATCCAGAAGGCGGCGCGCGTGCTGCGCATCGGGCGCCTCGAACACGCCGAAGCATAGCAACGGCGATTTCCGGCCGTCCGGCAACAGGTCCGCCAGTTTGGGCTCCAGCACATAGCCAAGCTCGTAGGAGGCAAACCCTGCAAGCCATTTACCGGCCGCGCGACAGGCCTGCAAAGCCTCCAGCGCCGCCGGAACCTCCTGCGGGTTCCATGCGGTGATCAGCCGGGAGGGCGACGCGAAAGCCTGCGTCTTGCCGTCCGGTCCCTGATCGAAAAGTATGTACTGCATTCCCAACGCGCCGCTGTCTCCGGTTTCCGGCCTTATCTAGCGCCCGCCAGTATCCTGCACCACCTAAAAACGGGCTCAGCGCACACATTCATTGCGCTGGAGCAGGCTTTTGTGCTGAAATCACTGAAATGCGGCAATTGCTGGACGGGAGGGTCTCTATATGAAGCGGAGCGAACCGGAGTTTTCTCTGGGAATTGAAGAGGAATACCTGCTGGTCGATCCCGAGACTTCGGAACTGGTCGATGCGCCCAAGGATTTCATGGAACGGTGCAACGCCGAACTGAAAGACCAGGTAAGCCCGGAATACCTCAACTGCCAGATCGAGATCGGCACCAGCGTCTGCAAAAACGTTACCGAGGCCCGCCACGACCTGAAACGGTTGCGCTCGACAATCGCCAGCGTCGCAGAGGATTTCGGCCTCGCCCCGATATCCGCCTCTTGCCACCCGTTCGCCAACTGGCGCAGCCAACACCACACCGACAAGGAGCGCTACAACATTCTGCGGCGCGATCTGGGCGGGGTGGCGCGACGGATGCTGATTTGCGGCATGCATGTTCATGTCGGGATCGCGGACAAGGACCTGCGCATCGACCTGATGAATCAGCTGTCCTATTTCCTGCCACATCTGCTGGCCATGTCGGGATCGTCCCCGTTCTGGTGCGGCGACGATACGGGGCTGAACTCCTATCGCCTGACGATCTTCGACAATCTGCCGCGCACCGGCCTGCCGCCGAAACTGGACGGCTGGGGCTCGTTCGACAGGTCGGTCGACACGCTGATCGAACTGGGCACCATCGAGGACAGTTCCAAGATTTGGTGGGACCTGCGTCCGTCCTCGAAATTCCCGACGCTGGAGACCCGCATTTGCGACGCGTCGCCGAGGATGGAAACGACACTAAGCCTGGCCGCGACGATCCAGTGCCTGTTGCGGATGCTGTGGCGGCTGTCGCGCAACAACCAGCGCTGGCGTATCTATGAAAATTTCCTGCTGGCCGAAAACCGCTGGCGGGCGCAGCGGTACGGAATATCGGAAGGGCTGATCGATTTCGGGCGTCGTGAAATCGTTCCTTTCAAAGAGTTGCTCGATGAGCTTATCGACCAATTGATCACCGAAGACGCAGAAGCGCTCGGCTCGGTGAACGAAGTGGCGGCCCTGCGTAACATTCTGGAAAACGGAACCAGCGCCGATCAGCAACGAACGGTTTTCAATTCAGCCGTCGCCGCCGGCGCCAGCAAGGACATCGCGCTCTGTGCCGTCGTCCATCACCTGATCGAGGAATTCAAGGCGGATTTGTAAGCTCACGGGATAACCGGAACCGTATCTTCCGGCGAATTGGCCCTTGCGGACAAGGCTGCGGGCAGGGCTTGGGGCAAGCAGGCGCGCCAAATCAACATATCGCGCCATATACGCCCTTGCACCGAGCGCCTCCGCCCCTTAAACCCACGACAATTTGCTAACTGACGTCGAATCCCGCGCGGATTGGAAAGAGGCCGGAAAACATGCCAAAAAGAACCGATATTTCGTCCATCATGATCATCGGTGCAGGCCCGATCATTATCGGCCAGGCATGCGAGTTCGACTATTCCGGCGCGCAGGCCTGCAAGGCCCTGAAGGAAGAGGGCTACCGCGTCATTCTGGTGAACTCCAACCCGGCGACGATCATGACCGACCCGGACATGGCGGACGCGACCTATGTGGAGCCGATCACCCCCGCCGTCGTCGCCAAGATAATCGAGAGGGAACGGCCAGACGCCCTGCTGCCGACAATGGGCGGCCAGACCGGTCTGAACACGGCGCTGGCGCTGGACGAGGACGGCACGCTGGAGAAATACAACGTCGAGCTTATCGGCGCCGACCGCAAGGCCATCGAGATGGCCGAGGACCGCAAGCTGTTCCGCGAGGCCATGGACCGTCTGGGCATCGAGAACCCGAAGGCAACCATCGTCGCCTCGCCCAAGGTCAACGGGCGCTATGACAACAAGGCCGGACTTGTCGAGGCCCTCGACGCACTGAAAGACATCGGCCTGCCGGCGATCATACGGCCCGCCTTTACCATGGGCGGCACCGGCGGCGGCATCGCGTATAACCGCGACGACTACGAGAAGATCTGCGCCAGCGGATTGGATGCCTCGCCCGTCAGCCAGATCCTGATCGACGAGAGCCTGCTGGGCTGGAAAGAATTCGAGATGGAAGTCGTTCGCGACAAGGCGGACAATGCGATTATCGTCTGCGCTATCGAAAACATCGACCCGATGGGCGTGCACACCGGTGACAGCATCACGGTGGCCCCGGCCCTGACGCTGACCGACAAAGAATACCAGATGATGCGGACCCACTCGATCAACGTCCTGCGCGAGATCGGGGTCGAGACCGGCGGATCGAACGTGCAATGGGCGGTCAATCCCGACAACGGCCGGATGGTCGTGATCGAGATGAACCCGCGGGTGTCGCGTTCTTCGGCTCTGGCCTCCAAGGCGACCGGCTTTCCGATTGCCAAGATCGCGGCAAAGCTGGCGGTCGGCTATACGCTCGACGAGTTGGACAACGACATCACCAAGGTCACGCCGGCATCTTTCGAGCCGACCATCGACTATGTTGTCACCAAGATACCGCGCTTTGCCTTCGAGAAATTCCCAGGAGCCGAAGCAACCCTTACGACCGCGATGAAGTCCGTGGGCGAGGCGATGTCGATCGGCCGCACCTTCCACGAAAGCGTGCAAAAGGGCCTGTGCTCGCTGGAAACCGGCCTGACCGGCTTTGACGAGATGACGATAGAGGGCGCACCCGACAAGGCCGCCGTGATCAAGGCGATCTCGGGCCAGACGCCTGACCGGATGCTGCTGATCGCCCAGGCCATGCGCGAAGGGCTTTCGAACGACGAAATTCAGGCCGTCACCTCCTTTGATCCGTGGTTCCTGGACCGCATCCGCGAGATCATCGACGAAGAGGCCTATCTGCGCGGCAAGCCCCTGCCCACCGACGCGGCCTCGCTGCGGCGCATCAAGATGATGGGCTTTTCCGACGCCCGGCTTGCAACGCTGACCGGTATGTCTGAACGCGAGGTACGCCGTACCCGTCGTCTGGCCGGCGTCAATGCCGTGTTCAAGCGGATAGACACCTGCGCCGCCGAGTTCGAGGCGCAGACGCCCTATATGTACTCGACATACGAATCCGACGCGATGGGAGAGGTCGAGTGCGAGGCGCGGCCCACGAACCGCAAGAAGGTCGTCATCCTCGGCGGAGGCCCGAACCGGATCGGACAGGGCATCGAGTTCGACTATTGCTGCTGTCACGCCTGTTTCGCGCTGACTGACGCCGGTTATGAAACCATCATGATCAACTGCAACCCGGAAACGGTATCGACAGACTACGACACCTCGGACCGGTTGTACTTCGAGCCGCTGACGCTGGAAAACGTGCTGGAGATTCTGCGCGTCGAACAGGAAAACGGCACGCTGCATGGCGTGATCGTGCAGTTCGGCGGCCAGACGCCGCTGAAACTGGCCAATGCGCTGGAAGCAGAGGGCATTCCGATCCTTGGAACCACGCCCGACGCCATCGACCTCGCCGAAGACCGCGAGCGTTTCCAGAAAATGCTGGCCAAGCTGAACCTGAAGCAGCCGCACAACGGCATCGCCCGCTCCGGCGCCGAGGCCTTCGAGATAGCCAAGGATGTCGGTTACCCGCTGGTGATCCGCCCATCCTACGTGCTGGGCGGCCGCGCGATGGAGATCGTTCGCGACGACGCTCAACTGGAGCGCTACATCAAAGAGGCCGTCGTGGTGTCGGGTAATAACCCGGTCCTGCTCGACAGCTATCTGGTCGGCGCGGTCGAGATCGACGTCGATGCGCTGAGCGACGGGAAATCGGTGCATGTCGCTGGCATCATGGAACATATCGAGGAAGCCGGCGTGCATTCAGGCGACAGCGCCTGTTCCCTGCCGCCGTTCACCCTGTCGCATGACGTGATCGAGGAACTGAAACACCAGACCGAGGCCATGGCTCTGGAACTGAACGTCGTCGGCCTGATGAACGTGCAGTTCGCGATCATGAATGACGAGATCTACATCCTGGAGGTCAACCCCCGCGCCTCGCGTACCGTGCCTTTCGTGGCTAAGGCGATCAACTCGCCGATCGCCTCGATCGCGGCACGGGTCATGGCAGGAGAAACACTGCGGGACTTCGCCCTGAAATCGCCGATCCCCAACCACTTTGCCGTCAAAGAGGCGGTTCTGCCTTTCGCCCGTTTCCCCGGCGTCGATACGTTGCTCGGCCCCGAAATGCGCTCCACCGGCGAAGTGATGGGCCTCGACAAGAGTTTTGCGCGCGCTTTCCTGAAATCGCAGATGGGGGCGGGAACGAACCTGCCGTCCAAGGGCACGGTTTTCGTCTCGATCAAAGATGCCGACAAGGGTCCGCAAATGCTCGAAGCGGCGAAAATCCTTTTGGATCTCGGCTTCCGCATCATTGCGACCGGCGGCACCTCCGACTGGCTGACCAGTGAAGGCATAAAGAACGAGGTCGTGCTAAAGGTCTATGAGGGCCGGCCAAACGTCGTCGACGTGCTCAAGGACGGTGGCGTCGATCTGGTGTTCAACACCACCGAAGGCTCCCAGAGCATCCAGGACAGCCGCGATATCCGCGCCGCCGCGCTCTATGGCAAAATCGCCTATTTCACCACATCGGCCGGCGCGAACGCCGCCGCCAAGGCGATCCGCAACATGAGCGAAGGCGAAATCGAGGTCAAACCGCTGCAGGAATATTGACGCCTAAACGCGGGCGTAGACATCCTCGTAGCGGGTAATGTCGTCCTCGCCCAAATAGGCGCCGGTCTGGACCTCGATCAGATGCAGGTCCAGCTTGCCGGGGTTTTCCAGCCTGTGGCGTTCCCCGAGCGGGATGTAGACCGACTGGTTTTCGCTGACCAATGACACCTTCTCGCCGATCGTGACCCGCGCGCTGCCACGGACCACGACCCAGTGCTCGGACCGGTGCACATGGCTTTGCAGGCTCAGTGCCGCGCCCTGTTTCACCATGATCCGCTTGACCTGAAACCGCTCGCCCAGCGACAGGGTTTCGAACCAGCCCCAAGGGCGGTGCACGCGGGGAAATTCGGTCGCCTGCGGCGCACCCCTTGCACGCAGCAGTTTGACGACTTCCCCGACGTCTTACGACCGCGACAGGTCGCTGACCAGCACCGCATCCGGCATGGCCACGGCGCAGATGTTGTTCAGTCCCAGCCCTATCAGTTCCTGCCCCGGCGTTTCACTGCGCAGAATGGTGTCGGTGCAACCGACCGCGCTGGCCGCGCCGAAGGTCACGACGTTGCCCTCGTCGCGCGCGGCCTCGCGCCAGATCGCCTGCCAGTCGCCCATGTCGGACCATTGCCCGGCATAGGGCACGACAACCAGATTGTCCGCAGGTTCCATGATAGCGTAATCCACTGAAATCGCGCGGGTTTCACGCCAAGCCGCGGCGTCCAGCCGGACGAAATCCAGATCGGCTCTGGCGCCGTCCGTCGCCGCCCGCACGCCGGGCACGATATCGGGGGCAAGCTCCTCATAGGCCGCGATGATGTCCCGCGCCGTGAACAGGAAAATGCCGGCGTTCCACAGGTGCCGGCCCGAGGCGTTGAAAGCGGCGGCGACCTCTGCCGTCGGCTTTTCCACGAACGCCTTCAGCGGCACCGGACCCTCGGCCCCTGCCGGACGGGGCGCATTCAGTTCCAGATATCCATAGCCCGTCTCGGCCCGGTCAGGCTCCACGCCGAACAGAACCAGCATGCCTTTCCGCGCCGCCGCGACGCCGGACAGGACCGCGCGCCGAAAAGCCTCGGGATCGCCGATCATGTGATCGCTCGGCGCGACCAGCATCATGGCGTCGGGGTCTTGTCGGTGGAGGTACAAGGCGGCAGCGAGGATCGCCGGTGCCGTATCGCGGGCCAAGGGTTCGATCAGCAGGGCGCTGTACTCCGCCTCGATTTCCGTCATCTGCTCGCCGACGATAAACCGGAAGGCGTTGTTGGCGACCACGACCGGCGGCGCGAACTCCGCGCCGGCAAATCGGCGCACGGTGCCCTGAAACAGCGACTCGTCACCGGTCAATCGTGCGAACTGCTTTGGATAGCTTTGGCGCGACACCGGCCAGAGCCGCGTGCCCGACCCGCCGCACAGGATCACCGGATAGATCATGGCTGGCCCTCTTGTGGTTTCTTGCCCCACCTCGCCGGATATTGGTTAACAATATGCAAACATCGACGCGATTGGGCGGAATTTCCCTGCGGCGCAAGCGCCCCGACCGATCAAAGCCCTTGAATATTCCTGTCCGACACGCAACCATCCCAACCGAGCAGCAACCGGATTCTCATGGCAAAACTCTACTTTCAGTATTCAACCATGAACGCGGGCAAATCGACGGCCCTGCTTCAGGCCTCTTACAACTATCGCGAGCGCGGCATGGAAACGCTGTTGCTGACCGCGGGCTTCGACAGCCGTGCGGGTGAAGGCCATATCGCTTCGCGCATCGGCATCGACCAGAAGGCCGAGCGTTTTTTTCCCGACACCGACCTTTTCGCCTTGGTGGAAAAGCGCAAGAATTCGACGACACTGGCATGCGTCTTCATCGACGAGTCGCAGTTTCTGACGCCGGATCAGGTCTGGCAACTGGCCCGCGCCGTGGACGATCTGGGCGTGCCGATCATGTGCTACGGGCTGCGCGTCGATTTTCAGGGCAAGACCTTTCCCGGCTCCGCCGCCCTGCTGGCGCTGGCCGATGAAATGCGAGAGGTCAGGACCATCTGTTTCTGCGGCAAGAAGGCAACGATGGTCGTGCGTCAGGACGAAAAGGGCAATGTCCTCACTGAAGGCGACCAAGTCCAGATCGGCGGCAACGAGACCTATGTCTCGCTCTGCCGCAAACACTGGCGCGACGCGGTCGGGGACCGTTAGTTCACCGGATTGGGCGGCGGTTCGCCCATGACCCATGCACGCAGGTTATCCACCGCCATCAGCCCCATGTCCGTACGCACCGACAGCGTCGCCGTGCCCAGATGCGGCAAAAGCGTCACGTTATCCAGTTCCAGCAGGTCAGGTGTGATCTGGGGCTCGTTCTCGAACACATCCAGACCGGCACCGGCGATGGTTCCGTCTTTCAGAGCCTTCGCCAAAGCCGCCTCGTCCACGATATTGCCACGCGCCGTGTTGATCAGGAAGGCGTCCGGGCGCATGGCCGCAAGCATCTCTGCATTGATCAGGTGATGCGTTTCGGCACCGCCCGGCACATGCAGCGAGATGAAATCGGCGGACTTCATAACGTCCTTTATGGTCGGCAGTTGACGCGCGCCCGGCACCTCGGGATCAGCGACCTGAGAGCGGTTGTAGAACACCACGTCCATGCCGAAACCGAAATGACAGCGCCGCGCCGTGGCCTTGCCGATCGCCCCCATTCCGATGATGCCCAGCGTCTTGCCGGTAACATGGGTGCCGAGGAATTGCGTCGGATGCCAGCCTTCCCACTCTCCGGCGCGCAGCACGCGTTCGGCATGGCTGGCGCCACGGGCCGACATCAGGATCAGCATCACGGCGATATCGGCGGTGGCATCGGTGACCGCGCCCGGCGTGTTGGTCACCTGAATACCGACGGCCCGCGCCGCCGCGGTGTCGATGTGGTTGTAGCCGACCCCGAAATTCGCCAGCATCTTGCAACGCACGGGCTTCGTGAAGACCTCCGCGCTCAGCGGATCACCGATGGAGGCAAGAATACCGTCGTAATTATCCAACGCCGCGCGGATTTCCCCGGGCGTCATCGGCAATGTGCTCTGGCGCACGTCCACATCGCCCAGCTTTCTGGCGGCTGCGATCACCTTGTCCGGCAGAGGACGCGAAATATACAGTTTCTTCGACATTACTTTCCTAACACATGCGGGCGCCAAGCGGCGCGTCGTGATCCGGCGACAGCAGCGTCACCCGGTTTTCAGCGTCATGCACGCCCAGTACCAGAACCTCGGATTTCATCGGACCGATCTGGCGCGGCGGAAAGTTCACGACCGCGATGACCATCCGGCCGACCAGTTCCTCGGGCGTATAGAGGTCCGTGATCTGGGCCGAGGATTTCTTCTCTCCGATCTCGGGCCCGAAATCGACCCAGAGTTTGATCGCGGGCTTGCGTGCCTCGGGAAAGGGTTCGGCGCGGACCACCCGTCCGGCGCGGATATCGACCTTCAGGAAGTCGTCGAACGTGATCTCATCGGTCATGTTATTTCCCCAGTTGGCGGCTTCGGTCAGCCGCGGCCTTAACCGCCCGTCGCATCAGCGGTGGCAGGCCGGTTTCAGGATTCATCAGAACTTCGAGCGCAGCCTGTGTCGTGCCATTTGGCGAGGTGACGTTGATACGCAATTGTGTCGGGGAGTCCTCGGCGGCCTCTGCCAGCGCGCCGGAGCCCGCCACGGTCGCCTTGGCCAGCGCCATGGCCAGACCGGCGTCGAGCCCTTCAGCCTCGCCGGCGGCGGCCAGTGTCTCGATCATGTGAAAAACATATGCAGGACCGGAGCCGGAGACGGCGGTCACCGCATCCATCTGGTCTTCGGACGCCAGACGCACGGTCTGCCCCACGGCCTGCAAAAGGCCGTCCGCCAAATCCACATCCATCTCTGATGCCTGCGCATTTCCGATCAGCGCGGTAATGCCGCGACCGACTGCGGCGGGCGTGTTCGGCATGGCGCGGACAATGGGCGTTTTCGACCCGAAGACGTCTTCGAACATTGCGATCGGCGTTCCGGCGGCGATCGACAGAAAAATCGTCTGGCCCCCGCCCAGCGCCTTCAGGGCCGGCAGGGCATCGCCCATCATTTGCGGTTTCACCGCGACAATGCAAACGGCGGGTGCGGCGGGCAAGTCCTCGTTGAGGTGCACGCCTTCGGCCACGCGGGCTTGCACCCAGTCGGAGGGTTTCGGATCGAGAATATAGACAGAGGCCGGGTCAATGCCCCCGGTAAGCCAGCCCTGCAACATGGCGGAGCCCATTTTACCGCAGCCCAGCAACACAAGGCCGGAGCCGTTAATTCGTGAAAAATCCATTCCATCACCTCCTGCGCCGCACAATCGGCAAAGCAGGCGAAAGAATCAAGCCCGTCCGTAGGCCTCGGCGATCGCGATACCGATGGATTCCTGCGGCGTCCGGTTCCCCCAGCAGGTCAGCTGGAACGCCGGATAGAAGCGTTCGCAGGCAGTGACGCCCGCGCCCAGCAACTGGTCGATCTGTTCCGGACTGGCCGACGCGCCGCCGGCCAGAACCAGCCCGTAGCGGTAGACCATCAACTGCTGCTCTTTCCAAAGCGCGAAGGCTCCGGCCCAACACTTGTCGTTGGTCATGTTCAGCAGTTCGTAAAGCTCCGGCAGCCGTTCTGCCGGAGGGTCCATTTCAAAGGTACAGATCATCCTCAGGGTCTCGTCGAACCCGGACCACGCCAGCGTGATCGAGTAGGTCCGCCAGGACCCTTCGACAGCCATTGCGATCTGGTCTTCTGCGACTCGGTCAAAGGCCCAGTCCCGGCTTTCTGCCAGATTTTCAACGATGTCGATGGGGTGGATGTCTGCGGAATTCAAAAAATGCTCTGTATTCGCCATGCCTGTGCCCTCAATCAGTCGTTTTGGAGACGGCTCAACCCC
>JBFFQS010000042.1:0-14721 GCA_041573315.1 Amylibacter sp.
ACTTACTCGCGATTACCCATAAAGGACAGCAGGAACATGAACATGTTGATGAAGTCCAGATACAAGGTCAGTGCGCCCATGATCGCAGCTTTGCCGAGCCATTCTGCCTCGCCGTGCTGTGCGTGGACCACGTAGTCGTTCTTGATCTTTTGCGTGTCGTAGGCTGTCAGGCCGGCAAAGATCAGAACACCCAGAACCGAAACAGCGAAAGCAATCGCTGGCGATCCGAGGAAGATGTTGACGATCATTGCGACCAGAATACCGATCAGGCCCATCATCAGGAATGTGCCAAAGCCGCTGAGGTCACGCTTCGTGGTGTAGCCATAAAGGCTCAGACCGGCGAATGCGACCGCTGTCGTAAAGAAGGTATTGGCAATCGACAGCCCGGTATAAATCGCGAAAATCGAAGAAATCGACAAGCCCATCAGTGCGGCGAAACCGTAGAACACCATCCGGGCAGTGTTTTCAGACAGGCGGTTGATACCGGCGCTCAGCCCGAACACCACGGCGAGCGGTGCAAATATCACGATCCACTTCAGCGGGGACCCGAAGATCGCGGCCAGCATGGCGTCGTTATTGCCTACCAGGTAAGCGATGATACCCGTCAGGAACATGCCTGTGGACATCAGCCCGTAGACCTTGTTCATATGGGCGCGCAGGCCCTCGTCGATATGCGCAGCAGGACGGGCACTGGTACCCGCGCGTCTGACTGTCTCATATTCGGCCATTAAATAACTCCTCAATAATCTGTTACGAATATCGGCGTAGTGCCGAATTCCATATTGATATTGGCTATCAATTGCACTTTTTCAAGTTAATTACGCAGAAAAACCCATGAAAAAAGCGTGACCGGACAGGTTGTTGTACCGGACCGGTCACAAGGGTGCGCCGGACCGCGCCATATTTGGCTTGGTTAAGCTTGGAAATCCGACTTTTTCAGGCCGACATCGTCGAGCATTTCCTCGGAAAGGGACAGCAAATGCTGACGCTCCCGATAGGCGCGATCTGCCCGGATCAGGGCTTGAATCAGGGAAAATCCGCGAAAACCAGCGAATTTTCCGAGTGCTTGGGTGTAATAAGTCATTTTCCGGTCCTTTCAGATTTTGATATGATGCGGGTGATGCATCAATTTCGTTGATGTTTATGCCAGAATATGTATGATCTTCAAAACGAATGTTTGTGACGCAAACCATCAAGGAAATTGATATGCCAAGAAATCTGGATCTGAATGCTCTGCGGTCCTTTGTAACAGTGGCCGAATCCGGCGGCGTGACCGTGGCGGCAGGCCGGCTGCACCTGACCCAGTCGGCGGTATCGATGCAATTGAAGCGGCTGGAAGAATCGCTCGGTTTGAACCTGATGGACAGATCGGCCCGGACTATCGGTCTGACGCCGCATGGCGAACAGTTGCTCAGCTATGGCCGGCGTCTGCTGTCACTGAATGACGAGGTCTGGTCGCGGCTGACGGATCAGGCCTACGAGGGCGAGATTGCGTTCGGCGTGCCGGGCGATATCGTCTATCCGCATATCCCTCAGGTGCTCAAGCAATTCGCCGCCGATTATCCGCGCGTGAAAGTGCAGCTGATCTCCTCCTACACAACACGCCTGAAAGAGATGTATCAGGAAGGGAAGGTCGATCTGACCCTGACAACCGAGATCAAAGGCGATCCCCAGGCGGAACTTCTCGCAAATCTTCCATTGGTCTGGTGGGGTGCCAGCGCCGGGCAGGCGGCGCGCGCGCGACCGTTGCGGCTGGCCTATGAGACGGGTTGCCTGTTCCGTGCCAGTGCGCAACGAGCACTCGACAGGGCCGGGATCGCATGGGAGACGAGCGTCGAGGCACGATCCTCGCGCACCGTCGAGGCGACCGTCAGCGCCGATCTGGCCATAACCCCATTGCTCAAGGGAACGGAACCGCCGCAATGGGAAGAGGTGCCGAAATCCTTCGGCTTGCCGGAGTTGCCGGTGTTCGAGATTAACATGTATTCGGGCAATTCGTCCAATCTGCCCTTGGCGGACAAGCTGGCTGATGCGGTGCGCAGGGCCTATGGTAAAGTTGAACAAATCGGCCGACAGAAGAATGTCGCGGCTGAATAAGGCGGAAATCCTGAAGATGCCCCTTGAAATCGCGTTGACGGGGGGCAACATGCAACCTTTCAGGCGCGATTGGCACTAGCCTTTTGCCCAAGCCTCCGGTATGGGCCGCGAGAGCTTGAACTCCTCCTACACAGGCATGAAACGATGGACCTTAGAAATATCGCGATTATCGCGCACGTTGACCACGGCAAGACCACATTGGTGGACGAACTGTTGAAACAGTCCGGCGTGTTTCGCGACAACCAGACCGTGTCCGAACGCGCGATGGACAGCAATGATCTGGAACGCGAGCGCGGTATCACGATTCTGGCGAAATGCACCTCGGTCGAATGGAAAGGCCGTCGGATCAATATCGTCGATACTCCTGGCCACGCCGATTTCGGCGGCGAGGTAGAGCGCATTCTGTCGATGGTCGATGGCGTTGTCCTGCTGGTCGATGCCGCCGAGGGTCCGATGCCACAAACGAAATTCGTAACCTCAAAGGCGCTGGCACTGGGCCTGCGCCCGATCGTCGTGCTGAACAAGGTGGACAAGCCGGATGCTGAACCAGACCGGGCGCTGGACGAGGTTTTCGACCTTTTCGCCAATCTGGACGCAAATGACGAACAGCTGGACTTTCCTGTTCTCTATGCGTCGGGCCGGGCCGGCTGGGCCGATGACGAACTGGATGGCCCGCGCAAGAATCTCGATGCGCTGTTCGATCTGGTCGTTTCGCATGTTCATGCGCCGGCGCAGGTCGCGCGGCGGGCAGAGCCCTTTCAGATGCTGGCGACGACGCTTGGCGCCGATCCGTTTCTGGGCCGCATCCTCACCGGCCGTATCGAGGCCGGGACCCTGAAAACCGGCGATACCGTGAACGCTCTGTCGCGCGACGGGTCCAAGATTGAAGGTTTTAGGGTTGCCAAGATACTTGCCTTCCGCGGCCTGTCGCAGCAGCCGATCGACACCGCCGAGGCGGGGGACATCATTTCCCTGTCCGGCATGTCCAAAGCCACCGTGGCGGATACGATCTGCGATCCGTCGGTGACCAAGGCGATCCCGGCGCAGCCGATCGATCCGCCGACCATTTCCGTTACCTTCGGCATCAACGACAGCCCGCTGGCTGGCCGCGAAGGCAAGAAGGTGCAAAGCCGCGTCATTCGCGACCGCCTGATGAAAGAGGCCGAGTCGAACGTGGCTATCCGTGTGACCGACACGCCGGGCGGCGAAGCCTTTGAGGTCGCCGGTCGAGGCGAATTGCAGATGGGCGTTCTGATCGAGAACATGCGCCGCGAGGGCTTCGAACTGTCGATTTCGCGTCCACAGGTTCTGATGCGCGAGGAAAACGGCGAAAAGCTGGAGCCGATCGAAGAGGTTACCATCGACGTGGATGACGAATATTCCGGGACGGTGATCGAGAAGCTGACCGGCAACCGCCGCGGCGATCTGGTCGAGATGCGCCCAGCCGGTGCCGGCAAGACCCGCATCGTGGCCCATGTGCCGTCGCGCGGCCTGATCGGCTATCACGGCGAATTCCTGACCGACACGCGCGGCTCCGGTGTTCTGAACCGCGTGTTCCACGACTGGGCGCCGTACAAGGGGCCGATCCCGGGTCGTCGCGCCGGTGTTCTCATTTCGATGGAAAACGGAACTTCGGTCGCCTATGCGCTGTTCAACCTCGAAGATCGCGGCAAGATGTTCATCGGCGCGCAGGCGCCCGTCTATCAGGGCATGATCATCGGCGAGCACAGCCGCGAGAACGATCTGGAAGTGAACCCTCTGAAAGGCAAGAAGCTGACCAACGTGCGCGCTTCCGGTACGGACGAAGCGGTTCGACTGACAACGCCGGTGACGCTTTCTTTGGAACAGGCGATTGCCTATATCGATACGGACGAACTTGTAGAGGTAACGCCCGAGAGCATTCGCATGCGGAAACGCTTCCTCGATCCTCACGAGCGCAAACGTCAGTCGCGTCAGGCAGTCTGATCGCTGCAAATTCTTTGCAAAACGCAAATAACCGGTAGAATCAAGCCCGTCAATTTCGCTTCGAAGTTGGCGGGCTTTTCCTTTAGAAATATATTTGTTTCAACGGCTAAATATTAAAAATCGAGTAAAAACAATGACGTAAAATCCTCCCGCAGTAAGAACGTGACGCTTGGATTTATCCCCTCAAGGTTGCATTCACCCTCAGGTATAGTGGTTGAAAGAGATACAAAATCGGGGAAACGAATATAATGAAGCATCCAGTAGATGTACATGTTGGCAAACGTATCCGGCATCGCCGTTGGATGGTGGGCATGACCCAGCAACAACTCGGCGAAGCTGTCGGGATCAAGTTCCAGCAAATTCAGAAATACGAAACCGGCATGAACCGGGTCAGCGCATCCCGGCTGTGGGATATTGCCGATGCCTTGGACGTGTCCGTCAGCTTTTTCTTCGAGGGCTACGAAGAGGGCAAGGCCGGAACGTCTGCCTCGGCTGACAAATCCGGCAGCAAAACCGGCGACTTGTTGGCCGACAAGGAAGCGCTTGAATTGGTCCGGTCCTATTACGCGATGCCTGAAAACCAGCGTCGGAAGCTGTTTGATCTGGCGCGTGTTCTGAGCGAAGCCGCCTGATAATGCTTGTGGGCAGTCGTCAGACTGCCCCGATTTGGTTGACCTGATGGTCCCAATGTGAAATCCCCGTTACGGTCAAAGGCCGTAACGGGGATATTCATGTCAGACATTAGCTTGGAACTTCAAACCGAATTGATGACGGTGGCCTATCGGTTGGCCGATGCGGCGCGACCTATAGCGCTTCGCCATTTTCGCGAACACAGGACGTTGGTGGACAACAAGCGCCCGGCTGGTTTTGATCCGGTGACTATCGCTGACCGGGAGATAGAACAAGCCTTTCGCAAGGTCCTGAGCAAATCGCGCCCCGACGATGCGGTGATGGGCGAGGAATTCGAGGACACTGAAGGTACTTCCGGGCTGACATGGATCGTCGATCCGATCGACGGCACGCGCGGATACATCAGCGGCATGCCCACCTGGGGTGTCCTTGTCGCGGTGGCGGACGCGTCCGGCCCACTGTTCGGCATCATCGATCAGCCGTACACAGGAGAACGGTTCGTCGGTGGCTTCGGGTCCGCCGTGCTGCACCATCAGGGCGCCAGCGGCAGTCTCGATACCCGCCATTGCGGGTCCCTGGCCAATGCTGTGCTTTATTCCACATTCCCTGAAGTGGGGACAGAAACCGAGCGCCGCGCCTTCGATGCGGTCAGCGGCGCGGTGAAACTGACGCGCTTCGGTGCCGATTGCTATGCCTATGCGATGGTCGCGGCAGGGCAGGTCGATCTGGTCATCGAGGCCGGTCTGAATGCCTACGACGTTGCGGCGCCGATTGCGGTGATCGAGCAGGCCGGGGGTATCGTGACGGACTGGACCGGCGGGCCGGCGACGGGCGGCGGGCGCATCATTGCCGCGGGAAACGCCGATATTCACGCGGAAGCCATCGCGATATTGCAGAAGTCCATCGCAGCGGACGGGGATTAACTCTTCAGAAAGTCGAAGATACGTGCCCAGACCGCTTTCAATATCTCGGGTGCTTCCATCAGGATTTCGTGCTCCGCGCCCTGCAGGACGACCAACTCTCCGTTGGGCCAGTTCGACATGACGCGATGCACCGCCTTCGGCGAGACGATCTTCTCTTCCGATCCCAGAAAACACAGGCATTCCGGCAGGGGTGCGTCGACCTTCTGAAAATAGCGGATTTCGTTCAGGGCTTCGCGCAACCAGCTCAGGCTTGGCCCGCCGACCACCAATTCGGGATGCTTCGACACGTGTTCCTGCATCCAGGCGTAGTTCTGCGCATCGCTGGTCAGGAAGTTGCCTTCGTAAGGAGCCCAGGCGATATAAGCATTGGACGATGTTGTCGGCGCTCGCCTTGCGCCCAGTCCGATGGTCGGGGCGAAGGCGCTGACAAGGATGGCATAGGCCTTTAGCCCGGCGGACACATGGATGTCCCAGAACGGGGCGCTGAAGATGACCTTGCTGACGGCGACACCCTGGTGCAGCGCGCGCAGGGCAATCGAGCCGCCCATGGAATGCGCCAGAAAATAATTTGGTCGTGGCAGGTCCATTTCCTGCGCTACGTCGAACATTTCCTTGAGATCCAACTGGTAGTCGCCGAAGCTTTCGACATGACCCAGACTCTCGTCATCGTCGAGCCGCTCGGACAGTCCCTGACCGCGCCAGTCGCAGATGACGGCGCTATACCCGCCGCGCAGCAGTTTTTCGATCGTGGGCCCGTATTTTTCGATATATTCGGAGCGTCCGGTCAGGATGAAAACGGTGCCTCTTTTCCCGCCGGTCCACACTGCCACCCGTATCCGAGCGCCGTCGCTTGCATAGCGCCAAATCACTTGCCCGTCAGGCGGTGCCTTGGCGATATCGGCAAAAAACGGAGCCTTTTTTATGTCAAGCAAGCGCGGATCCCAGCTTCATGGCCACTGTGACGTCGCCCTCGACCTTGAGCTTGCCGGACATGAAGGCGGCAGTGGGATTCAGGTCGCCTTCCAGCATGCCCTGCAGCGTGTCCGCGCTGGCGGTCATCGTGCAGTCGGTTTCGTCGTCGCCGGCCCGCGCGCCGTCCTGATCGATGATCAGCGCACCCTCGTCTTCGATCTCGACCTTTATAGAGCCGTCGAATCCGTCCGCGCCAAGGCGCTTGTTGATTGCGTCGACTGCTGCTTTTACAACGTCACTCATCGTTTATTCTCCGCCTTTGTTGCGAGTTAGTACTCGCTTTTTCCGACTCTCGTATTATTCTTTCGTTTATATGAGCACTTTATCCGAAATAGCAAAGTATGCAGCCCTGCTGACCCGCGGGATTTTGCTGGCGGTCGTCCTGTTCGTGATGCCTGTCACCGGCATGGCGGACGAGGCGACGCTGGACAGTCTGTTCGCCGAGCTTCAGGACCCCGCCAACGAGGACTGGGAGGCGACAGAGCAAAAGATATGGAAAGAATGGTCCAAATCCGGGTCCAGGGCCATGGACCTGCTGCTCGAACGGGGCCGGGATGCGATTGCCGCAGGCGAATACGAGGCGGCGGTCGAGCACCTGTCCGCCCTGATCGATCACGCGCCGGAGTTTGCCGAGGGCTGGAATGCCCGTGCGACCGCGTTCTTCCTGATGGAGCAGTACGGCCTGTCTGTCGCCGATATTCAGCAGACACTGGCGCTGAATCCCCGGCATTTCGGGGCCATGAGCGGCCTTGGAGCCATTTTAGAGCGCACCGGCCGGTTGAAAGACGCCCTGACCGTATATATTAGAGCTTTAGAGGTTAATCCGCACCAGCCGGGCGTTATCGACGCCGTCGAGCGGTTGCGCGCCGAGGTTGGCGGAACCACGCTCTAGCTTCGGAGAAGCCCAAAAAATGTCACTCTTGCCATCGCGGATCAGCGCGGTACTGGGACCGACCAATACCGGGAAAACCCATTACGCGATCGAGCGTATGCTCGGCTACCGCACTGGGGTCATCGGTCTGCCGCTGCGCCTTTTGGCGCGCGAGGTCTATGACAAGCTGGTGGCGCTGCGCGGTCCTTCGGTGGTGGCGCTGGTCACCGGCGAAGAACGCATCGTGCCGGGGCGGGCGCAGTATTGGGTCTGTACGGTCGAAGCGATGCCCCTGGATATAGGTGCCGATTTCGTTGCGATAGACGAGATACAGCTCTGCGCCGACCCTGAACGCGGCCATGTCTTCACCGATCGTCTGCTGAACATGCGCGGGCGGCAGGAAACCGTATTCCTCGGCTCCGACACCATGCGCGGAACCATCGCGCGGCTGGTGCCGAAAACGGAGTTTATCCGCCGCGACCGTCTCTCCGAGCTGACCTATACCGGCGCGAAAAAGCTGTCGCGGATGCCAGCGCGCTCGGCCATTGTCGGGTTCAGTCTCGAACATGTTTATGCGATTGCCGAACTGCTGCGCCGCCAGAAGGGCGGGGCGGCGGTCGTGATGGGCGCCTTGTCGCCGCGCACGCGAAACGCGCAGGTCGATATGTACCAGAACGGCGATGTCGATTTTCTGGTAGCGACCGACGCAATCGGCATGGGCCTGAACCTTGACGTGAAGCACGTGGCCTTTTCCGGGTTGACGAAATTCGACGGGCGCAGGATGCGGCGGCTGATGCCTAATGAGCTGTCGCAAATCGCTGGCCGTGCAGGCCGTTACATGAACAGTGGTACGTTCGGCGTGACCGGCGAAGCCTCGGCGCTGGACCCGCAGGTGGTCGACGCGATCGAGAACCACCGTTTCACCCCGATCAGGCACCTGCAATGGCGGAATTCCCGGATGGACTTCCGCTCGACGGACACTTTGTTGTACAGCCTGCAGCAAGCCCCGGATGATCCGGTTCTGGTCAAGGCGCGCGAGGCCGACGACCAGCGTACGCTTCAGGCGTTGTCCGCCTTGCCGGAAGTCCTAGACCGTTGCAGCGACGCCGCATCGGTGCGCCTGTTGTGGGACGTTTGCCAGATACCGGATTTCCGCAAGATTTCCTCCAGTGACCATGTCGCCCTGATGGCCCAGATATTCGAATACATGCATGGCCCCGGGCTGATCCCTGAAGAGTGGATGTCCAGGCAAATCAAGCGGCTGGACAGGGTCGAGGGCGACATCGACGCTCTGTCCAAACGGCTGGCATTTGTCCGCACATGGACTTATGTAACTCAAAGAAATGGCTGGGTTTCCAACGAAACTTATTGGCGAGACGAGGCGCGTGCAGTAGAAGACCGCCTATCGGACGCGCTGCACGGCGCGTTAACGCAAAGATTTGTCGATCGGCGCACATCGATTCTGATGCGCCGGTTGAAGCAAAAGGAGAGCCTTGTGGCTGATGTGAATAGCAAAGGTGAAGTTACGGTCGAAGGCGAATTCGTGGGCCGGCTGAACGGTTTCCGGTTCCAACTGGACAAGAACGCAACCGAGCAGGAGGCCAGAACGCTGCGCGCCGCGGCGACGCAGGCTCTGCAGCCGGAATTCAAACTACGCGCCGACCGGATGTACAACGCGCCGGATACCGAATTCGAATTCACCGAGCAGGGCGGCCTGATGTGGGGCGAAAGCGCCGTGGGCAAGCTGGTGGCCGGTGCCGACATCATGTCGCCGATGGTCGAGGTTTTCGTCGATGAAGAGGCTGGTGCCGATGTCGCGCAAAAGGTTCAGCGCCGTCTGGGTCATTTCATGGAACGCAAGATCAGTGCGGCCTTCGAGCCGCTGATCGCCCTGAGCAAGGATGAGGCTGTGACGGGTCTGGCGCGCGGCGTCGCATTCCGCCTGGTCGAGTCGCTTGGTGTTATACCGCGCTCGGTGATTGCAAATGACGTCAAGGAACTGGATCAGGAAGCCCGCGGTTTGCTGCGCAAGCACGGAGTTCGATTTGGCCAGTACACCATCTATCAGCAACTCATGCTGAAGCCCGCGCCGACGCGCCTGCGTCTTGTGCTCTGGTCTCTGCAAGAGGGTCTGGACGAGTTCCCAGAGGCTCCGCCCGCCGGACTGGTGACGATCCCGGCACTGCCCGATGCGCCCAAGGGATACTATCCGAGGGCAGGTTATCGTCTGGCAGGAACGCGGGCTATCCGCATCGATATGCTGGAACGGCTGGCGGACATGATCCGGTCGCAGGATTCGCGTGGCGGCTTCGAGGCGACGGCTGACATGTTGTCGATCACCGGAATGACCTTTGAGCAGTTTGCCGACCTGATGGACGGACTGGGCTATGCAGTCGAAAAGGGCGAGCGCGAAAAGGCGCGGCCTGAACCGGTAGCCGAACAGCCGGCGCAAGAGCCGCAAGAGGCGGGCGCGACCGAAGGCGCGGACGCCGCTGCGGAAACGCCGGCAGCAACGGAAACTGCACCTGAAGCGGAGCTCGAGGAGCCTGCCGTCGCTGAAACCGAAGGGCCGGCAACCCCTGAAACCGAGGGACCTGCAACCGCTGAAACCGAAGGACCTGCAACCGCTGAAACCGAAGGACTTGCAACCCCCGAAACCGAAGGGCCTGCAACCGCTGAACCGGAAGAACCCGAAATCGAGACATTCTATGTCTTTCGCTGGCAGTCGAAACCGCGCCCGGCGCGGCAACAGGACCGTCCGGCCCGCGGCAAGAAACCCAAGCGCGATGCGGCCAAGGACAAATCCAAAGGCAAGCCCGAACGTAAGCCACAACCGCCGCGCAAGGAAAAGCCGATCGATCCGGATAATCCCTTCGCGGCCCTGCTGGCGCTGAAACAGAAATCCTGATCCGCAGGACAATGCATGACAGCTGAGGCTTCAGCCCTGAGAATTGACAAATGGCTTTGGTACGCAAGGTTCTTCAAGACCCGTAGCCTTTCAGCGAAATTGGTCAGCAGCGGCAGGCTGCGGGTGAATTCGGAACCAGTCGCCAAGCCGGCCTATCAAATCAGACCGGGCGATGTTCTGACCTTTCCTCAGGAAAAGGATATTCGCGTGATCCAGATCGACGCGCTGGGCGAACGGCGCGGACCGGCGACCGAGGCGGCGGAACTCTACACGGACCTGTCGCCGCCTGAAAAGAAACGGACGGATATTCCTGAAAACCCGAAATTCGAGGGAAAAGGTCGCCCGACCAAGAAAGACCGCCGTCAAATTGACCCTTTTGGTCGCACACGTCTTGATTGACGCGGCCAAGCACAATAATAGATGTCCGTCTTGAGGACTGTATTCCACCCGTTCGATTGGGACCTGATAAATGACCTATGTCGTTACCGACAACTGCATTGCCTGCAAATACACCGACTGCGTCGAAGTGTGCCCCGTGGACTGTTTCTACGAGGGTGAGAACATGCTGGTGATCCATCCCGACGAATGCATCGACTGCGGCGTCTGCGAACCCGAATGCCCCGCCGACGCGATCCGGCCGGATACAGAGCCCGACATGGAAAACTGGGTCGAATTCAACCGCGATTATTCAGAGAAATGGCCGGTCATCATCACCAAGAAAGATCCCCTGCCAGAGGCCGAGGAACGGGATGGTGAAGAGGGCAAGCTCGAGAAGTATTTCTCGGTAAATCCGGGTGAAGGCGGTTAGTGATTCGTAGGGGTCGAAGCGCCTTGAATCGGGCCTGATCCGCGCGATTAAGCCGTTGTTTTAGATTATTAAACTGCTCTTTCAACGATATGTTGGAAATTGGCCCATTTTTCTGGTATAATGAATTAACTTAACAGGTCAGTATCCTTGCCATGAATGTCTTTTGGTGGGGGGTGCTGGTCCGACCTGAACCAACCCGCCCCGAGTGATATGCTTTACTGGGGATGGGCTTTTTGGGCTCTCGGATTCGCGCTGACCGCAGACAAAGAAAAGAGTGGTAATGGTTAAGTCCAAGAAAAGCATGGATTTTCATCCGAATGAGTACGTCGTGTACCCGGCACATGGTGTTGGTCAGATTATTTCTGTTGAAGAACAGGAAATCGCCGGCATTAAAATGGAACTGTTTGTAATCTCGTTCGACAAGGACAAGATGACCCTGCGGGTTCCAACCGCCAAGGCAACGTCGGTCGGCATGCGCGGGCTGTCCAGCCCTGACGTGGTATCGCGTGCAATGGATACGCTGAAGGGCCGTGCGCGCGTCAAGCGTGCGATGTGGTCACGCCGTGCGCAGGAATACGAGCAAAAGATCAATTCCGGCGATCTGATCTCGATTGCGGAGGTCGTGCGCGACCTGCACCGCAACGACGAGCAGCGTGAACAGTCCTATTCCGAGCGTCAGCTTTACGAAGCCGCGTTGGAGCGTCTGACACGCGAACTGGCAGCTGTGGACGGGATCGACGAGGTCAAGGCGCAGCAGCGTGTTGACGACGTGTTGGTGTCCCGAGCCGCCTAAGGCCGCCTCTGGCTTTCGTGCAATATAGAACCGCGCCGCTTCAGGCGCGGTTTTTCTGTCTCTGATCCGAATACCGACGGAGTTCCCCGTGCGAAAACGGCCTTCTGCCCGACTTCTGTTACTGGACGACGACGCGCGGGTTTTTCTGTTCAAATTCCGCTTCGGCCTGCCCAACGGACTGGTTCAGAAATTCTGGGCCTCTCCGGGCGGCGGTGTTAAATCCGGCGAAAGTTTCGAGGCAGCGGCGCGAAGAGAATTGCTTGAGGAAACCGGGTTGGATACGGAAATCGGGGCCGAAGTTGATCGCCGCACTGTAAATTTCACCATGCCCGACGGTCAGGACGTGCTGGCCGAGGAACGGTATTTTCTGGTCCGGTGCAGCGCGCGGGAATTCGACTTCAGTCGCTGGACGCCGTTGGAAAAGAAAATCCTGGTTGACCGGCATTGGTGGACGCGCGAAGCCCTGCGCCAGACAAGGGACGTGGTTTTCCCCGAAAATCTCGCCGATCTGCTGGACCGGATCGCGCCTTAGCCGAATACGGCGACAGCGGCGGCAAGGGCTGCCACCTCGGCGCATTGTTGCGTCGCGCCCAGAACATCTCCGGTTTGTCCGTCGATCAGCCGTCGGGCCAGCAACAGCACCGGAACGGCCCCCAGAAGAGCCCAGAAAAAGATCAGCCCACCGGCCAGACCGGCACCGGCCAGACAGGCCACAAGCCCTATGATCAAGGCCAGAGCGACGGAGACTGCGGGGGGGCGTCCGACCGAGGCCGACAGGCCGGTCTTGCGCGCGTTGTCCATCAGATACATGGCAAGCACCATCGGCACGCGGCTGGCGGCGGCGACCGCCATCAGCAGGAACGGGAGCCAGCCTGATTGCAGAGCTTCCAGACCGTTCCAGCGTGCAATCAGGACGATGACCAGCGCGATGGCCCCGAATGCGCCGATGCGGCTGTCCTTCATCAGTTCCAGGCGCTGGGCAGGTTCGGCGGCGCCTCCGAACCCGTCGGCGCAGTCGGCCAATCCGTCTTCGTGCATCGCGCCTGTCAGAAAAGCAAAAGCCGCCAGTATCACCGCCGCCGCGATGCCGGGGGGCGTTCCGATCCAGCCAAGCAGCAATCCGAAAAGCCCGACCCCGAATCCCAGCGCCGCACCGACCAGCGGATAGGCCCAGGTCGCTTCCGCCGCCCGTTCGCCGGCAATATCGTGGTCCACTGGTATCGGAAGGCGGGTCAACAGGCTGAAAGCGGCCAATATGTCGTGCGCCTGTACGGGGGGCTCGTGCTCTGTGTCGTTCATATTTGAATCTTCTTCGCTTTTGCCATTACTGTTTGTCAAAGTTGCCGTTAAACACGCGGTCATTCAACGCCAATCAGAGGTTCTAAATGTTCGTAGCCCCCTTCAAGACGCTGCAAGACTTCGAGACTGTCCTGTCCAACGTACCAGAACCGGACCCCGAGGCAAAGCTGGCAGCGCAGGATCGCAACGGGCTGCTGACCAAACCACCCGCTGCGCTGGGCAGGCTCGAAGACTTGGCGATCTGGATTGCCGGATGGCAGGGAACACCCCGGCCGGTCATCAAGCGGCCGCAAATACTGGTTTTTGCCGGCAATCATGGCGTCGCGGCGCTCGGCGTGTCGGCCTTTCCGTCAGAAGTGACCGAACAGATGGTGCTGAATTTCCGGACTGGCGGGGCTGCGATAAACCAGTTGGCCAAGACTTTCGGTGCGCAACTTGATGTTGTTCCGCTGCATCTGAACAGGCCGACTGCTGATTTCACCAAGGGTCCTGCCATGACCGAGGCAGAGGTTATCGAGGCGCTCATCACTGGCTGGAACTCTGTCCACAGCAAGTCCGATATTCTGATTGTCGGAGAAATGGGGATCGGTAATACGACCTCCGCCGCGGCCATTGCGCATGCGATTTTCGGAGGCGACGCGGCTGACTGGACGGGCCGCGGAACAGGTGTTTCGGATGATGGGCTGCAAGTGAAGACAAAGGTCGTCCGCGAGGGGCTTGCCGCGAACCCCGAAGCGCGCGGCAAAGGCATCGCGGCGCTGCGCTGTCTGGGTGGCCGGGAAATCGCGGCCATGGCCGGTGCCATCGCCTGCGCGCGTTATAATTCGATCCCACTGATCCTTGATGGTTTTATCGCTACGGCGGCGGCGGCCTGTCTGCAGGTCAACAGACCCTATATGCTGGATAACTGCGTGGCCGGGCACCGCTCGGCCGAGGCGGCTCATGCCAAGATGCTGAAACTGCTGAATAAAGAGCCTTTGATGTCGTTGAATCTGCGGCTTGGCGAAGGGTCTGGCGCGGCGTTGGCTCTGCCTATCCTGCAAGCGGCCGTTGCCTGCCACAGCGGGATGGCGACCTTTGCGGAAGCGGGTGTGTCCGATAAGGATTGACGCACTGCTCTGGTACGGCGGCAAAGCCTTCTAAAAGCTAGGCCTTTCTTGTCTGCAATCATCGGGTGCGAGACGGCCGAGAGAGATAGCGCTGACAACAAGATACCGGCACAGTGGATACTTGGCCTGTGAAGTAGTATCAACAAGATCATTTGCTAAAGCCGCTCTCTCGTTAGGCTATAAAAATGCGTTAGTGGTCCCTAAATGGGAGCTTTTCGACCTGGATGGCTTTGGTTGCGGATTGGAAATATGGAGGCGAGTACCGGAATCGAACCGGTGTACACGGATTTGCAATCCGCTGCGTCACCACTCCGCCAACTCGCCGCCTGTGGTATTGGTTGCCTAT
>JBFFQS010000043.1:0-14719 GCA_041573315.1 Amylibacter sp.
CCTTGCTGACCCTGCAGATGACGGCGAGGCGCAAAATCTGGGAGCGGTGGTAGCCTTCATGGACAAGGTCGCTACCCGCGCGCGGGATGTCACCGCGGAAGATGTGGCAGCCGTTCAGGCCGCAGGCGTTTCCGACGCTGACATCGTGCGCTTGGCTGAACTTAATGCTTTCATGGCATACCAGGTCCGCCTGGTCGCCGGGCTTCGACTGATCGAGGATAATCTGGCGTGAACAAAATCATCCATAAATTCACTCGCACCGTTCCCCATTGGCAGGCCCGTGTGAAACCGGTCGATCTTGCGGAGGCAACGAAGGAGCAACTTGAGGCTCTTCAAGTAACGCCATCAAATACCAAGGTCTCGGACTATGTGCTTGTGCTGGCGCACGATGCAGAGACGTTGAAGGTCCGCTCGCCGTTGTTCAATGCGATCATGTACGATTCCGGCGGAATGAGCCGGGCCGAGCGCGAGCTCGGCGCCATCGGAGCGTCGATGGTCAATCGGTGCATCTATTGTGCAGCCGTCCACGCCTCCCGGCATGCCCAGTTGGAAAAAAGTACAGAAGTCACTGAAAAGATATTTGCCGCGGGAGACAAGGCGGAGCTCAGCGCCCGGGACAAAGCAATCTTCAACTTTGCTCTGACGCTGTCGGAATGTCCGCCTCGGGCAAGTGCGGAGCATGTGGCCGCCCTGCGCTCGGCCGGCCTGGATGACATGGAGGTGCTGGACCTGGTGCTCTCGACCGCACTTTTTGGCTGGGCAAACCGCCTGATGCACGTTTTAGGTGATCCGGTCCGTAAGGATAAATCTGAATGATAATGGCCGGAGATAAAAAATTGATCCCGTTTAACGGATTTTATTCCGTTTTACCGACGCAATTGAAAATCCTTGATTTTTTGGTGTTTATACAGCCTTTTGGTGGACGAAGCGGCGTGCATCACTCCTCACAGTTGCATGAGGGTGCGTAAGATGACATTGAAAGAGAAAGGGAAATGATAGTGTCGGAAAAAGTCGGAATTGTTGGTGCGGGTTCTGTCGCTTTCGGGACGGCGGTGCTTCTCTGCGAGAATGGCCACGACCCGATGCTGTGGTCACCCTCTGGCAGGGGAACCGCAGATCTGGCCGGCGGCGGGCTTCTAACCGCAAAAGGCGCGATCGATTGCAGCCATGCCGTCAGAGTGGCGCGGGATGCGGAGGATTTGGTGCGCGGGAATGACATTCTGCTGCTTGCCTTACCCGCCTACGGCCACAAGACAGTTATGGATGCGCTTGCGCCACATATCCGTGAAGGACAGCATGTCATCATTTCTTCGCATGCCTCTCTGGGCGCGGTCTATCTTGCCGAACTTCTGAAGGCGCGGGACGTCAGCGCTCCGATCACGGCCTGGGGCACGACCGCCATCACCGGGAGACGCCAGTCCGGCACGGAAGTTAAAGTGAATACCGTGCGCAAGTTGGTCGACCTCTGCACCGTGCCCGACAACCAGTCATCAGAGGCGTTGGCCATATGCACCCGGCTCTTCGGAGACCGGTTTCGGGCGCGTGACGGGCTTTTGGCGATCTCCCTTTCGAATCTCAACCCGCAGAACCATATGGGGATAGCGCTTTGCAACATGACACGCATGGAACGCGGCGAAACATGGAGCCAGGGCCAGAATGTTACACCGAATGTGGGGCGCTTGCTGGAAGGCTTGGATCTGGAAAGAATTGCCATCGCGAAGGCGCTTGATCTGGAAGTTCGAACGATATTTGAACACTTCCACCTGTCGTTTGATGTGCCTGTCGCTTCCATTTCCCAGATGAACCAGCACATGCATGCCGTCGGCACTGGTGGTACCGGACCCGATACCGCCGACAGCCGCTATGTTACTGAAGATGTGCCCTACGGACTGGTGCTAACGGTGGCGCTGGGCGATCTTGTTGGTCGCCCCGCGGAGTTGCACCGGGCAGGAGTCCGCATCTTTTCATCCATGTATGGCACTGATTTCATGAAAGAAAATGAATTGCTCGCGGCTCTTGCCCTCGAGCGGTTCACCCTAAGCGATCTGCAACGCGCCGCCCGTACCGGCCTGTTGCAAGGACGGGACGCCCTAGCGATCCAATAAAAGAGTAGCGTCCCAAATTCAAGAAAACCAAATAAATCCAACAAGGAGAGAAAGTATGACGAAACTTAAATTAAGCCGCCGAGCATTTGTTGGCACCAGCGCTGTCGCGCTGGCGAGCCCCGCTTTTCTGCGTCGCGCATATGCGAAGGGCGGCTCGGTCAACATCTGGAGTTACAGCAACTTCATTCCCGACGACTTCAAGGAACAGTTCGAATCCGAAACTGGCATAGAGGTGAACATTCGTCTGGTTGACGATCAGGGCAAGCAGTTTAACCTGCTGGCGGCCGAAGCGCCAAATCCAACTGCCGATATCGTAACGGTTGCCGGGCACCGCTTCCTGCAATTCATCGAGAGCGGCCTGCTGGCGCCGTTGGACACGGGGCGCCTCAGCAACTGGGGCAGTATCAACCCGACATTCTCGGAAGGCGACTGGGCTACAATCAATGGTGAAAAATGGGGTGCGCCGATTCTGTCAGGGATGGAGGTTCTTGCCTACAACACCGAACTTGTCGCCCCGGAAGAAGTCACTAGCTGGGACGCGCTGTTCTCGGAAAAATACAAACAGCAAACGGCCTATGTGATTCAGGACATGATGTCGGTACTCATGCTGAAGATGGGTTACGACGGGAATATGATCGCCTATATGGATGATCCTGAAAAAGCTGCCGCCATCGTCGAAGAGGTCAAGCAGTTCCTGATTGAGAAGAAGCCTTTGGTGCGTAAGTACTATGACGGCGGTGCCGAGGTTCAGCAAATGTTCGTAAACCAGGACATCGCGCTGGCCCATGCCTGGAACGGACCGATCGCGAACCTGATCAATGATGGGTTCCCCGTGGACATGACCATTCCGAAAGAAGGGTCCTATGGCTTTGTTTATACATATAATATTGCCAATAACGCCCCAAATGTCGACAATGCTTACACTTTCCTGAATGCTATTCTTGCCAACGCCGAAATTGGCGCTGCCATGTCCAGAGCGTCGGGTTTCATCTCCACCTACAAGGATTCTGCTCAGTATCTCACCGAACTTGAGAAGAAATCGACCGCATTCACCGATGAGGAGCTTGCAGGGATGAAGTTCTTCCGCGCGGAAGCCAACGGGATGAAATACGATCTGGTCGACCCTGCCGTTGAGGCGATCAAAGCAGCTTGAACCTAGGCTCGAAAATAGCCGGCTCCGTCACGTTGGACGGGGCTGGCACAAACACTGTCGGGTTTGAAAGGGAACATAATGATTTCTGACGATGCCTCTGCCAGAGCAGAACGCGCTGCAAACGAACCGGAGGCGAAAGACGTGGGAGACCGTACGTTTTGGGGTCAGGTCGTAACCCGAGAGGCCTATCGCGGACTGGTGGATTTTCTGTGTGCTTCGCCGCGCCGGCAGTTTCTGATGCTCGCAATATTTCCCGTGCTTTGGGTGCTGACCCAGCATCTGGGCCCGATGCTGCAAATGCTACGGGTCAGCTTGACTGACGCCTATCCGGTTGCTCCCGGCGTGGAGACCCATTTCACATTAGACCACTACCAGAGCTTTTTCCAAAACAGCATCTTCTGGATGCCATACTTCCGTACATTGATCTTCGGCGTGTCTATGACCTTTTGCACGCTCCTGCTGACTTACCCGGTTGCCTATTTCCTGGCTCGCCACGTCAAACGGAAAAATCAGCTTCTGTTGCTGCTCTTGCTGTTGTTACCTTTCTGGGTGGGAGAGATCGTGCGCACCTATGCGATCATGATCCTGTTAGGCAACAATGGGGCCGTCAACCTCATACTCAAATCGATCGGCTTTATCGAACGGCCAATCCCGTTCATGTACACAGGGTTCTCTGTCGGGATGGGTATCGTATATCTGACTGCCCTCTATATGCTGCTGCCGCTCTATTCGGCGCTTGAAAAATTGCCGAAAAGCTTCACGGAGGCCGCGGCCGATCTCGGGGCCGGTCCCTGGACACGCTTTCGGCGGGTGACCTTGCCTCTGACGCTCGAAGGCATCAGTTCGGGTTGTACTCTTGTCTTCCTGATCTCCACCGGGTTTTACGCCACGCCGGTGCTGCTTGGCGGACCTTCGACCACGACATTCGCCGAAACCATCGCCGGCTTTTTCCATGTGGCCGGCGATCAATGGCCGACGGGCGCGGCTTTCGCGACGATCATGTTCCTGACCGCACTGATCATGACCGGTGTCTTTCAAAGACTCATCAATAGCCTGCGCAAGGGAGATACGAAATGACCCGCGCCACCCGCATTTTCATGTCTTGTTTCTACTGGAGTTTCGTCGTCTATATTTTTGTGCCGCTGGTACTGATGATTATGATGGGCTTCAAGGATTCCAAGTTCATCGGTTTTCCGATCAAATCTTGGACAACGGATTGGTATCTCCGCATTTTCGAAGACACTGAAGTCCTCAATGTGTTTGGCTATTCCCTGATAATTGCAGTCCTCTCCACGATTGTTGCGGTTATTGTCGGGACATGGATCGCCGTTCTGTTGAACAATCGCAGTTTCTTTGGCCGGGCGGTGATTTTCGGGCTGACGATACTGCCCGCAGTCGTGCCGGGTATCATCTCGGCAATCGCTTTTCGCATCTACGCACGCCTGTTAGATATAGAGCCGGGCATGATGGCGATAATATGGGCACACGCCGTACACGACGTTCCCTTTGTGGTTCTGGTCGTACTGGCCCGGCTTTCCACCTTGCCGAAATGCTACAACGAAGCAGCACGCGATCTGGGAGCAGACCCTCTGGTCGCCTTCCTGCGAGTCACGCTACCCTATCTGATGCCGGCAATCATGGGCGCCAGTATTTTCTGCCTTCTGCTCAGTTTTGACGACTTCGTGCGCTCGTTCTTTTTGGGCAGCTATGAACCCACGCTCCCGGTTTACATCTTCACGAAACTTCGCTCCGGCATGTCACCCGAAATCAACGCAGTTGCGACCGTTGCCCTTATCCTGACTGCCATACTGGGTGTATGGGCCGAACGGTCGACCCGCCGCATGAACAAGGAAAATTAATAATGTCCACCAGAGAACCAATCCTGCGCATCAATGGCATCTCCAAGAGATTTGGCAAAGCCATTGCGATAGAACACCTCGACCTTGATATCGCACCGGGTGAATTCGTTACCTTCCTGGGACCGTCAGGCTGTGGCAAGTCAACCACGCTCCGAATTCTCGGAGGCTTTGAGACACCGGACACCGGTCAAATTATCCTTGATGGCAAAGACGTAACCGCTCAGCCGCCCAACCAGCGCAATGTGAACATGGTGTTCCAGGATTACGCTCTGTTCCCCCACATGACCGTGCGCCAGAACATGTCTTTCGGCCTTGAACTGAAGGGCATGGGAAAGGCCGAGATCAAGCGGCGCCTTGACGAGATCATGGACTTCCTCGAACTGGACGGCTATTCGGATCGCTATCCTGCGCAATTGTCTGGTGGCCAGCGCCAGCGCGTGGCGTTGGCCCGCGCATTGGCCCCGGACCCGGCGTTGCTGTTGCTGGACGAGCCACTGGGCGCGCTTGACGCAAAATTGCGCGGTCAGGTCCAGCAGGAACTGAAATCTATCCAGCGCCGTACCAACAAGACATTCTTTTTCGTCACCCACGATCAGGAAGAAGCCCTTACGATGTCCGATCGGATCGTGGTAATGAACAACGGGCGAGTTGAACAAGACGGCACACCCGAAGATCTCTATTTCCACCCAAAAACCCGGTTTGTTGCAGAATTCATAGGCGAGACCAATATGTTGGCCGGCGAAGTTCGCGGCGTTGACGGGCAGGATATTGTGCTGGACTGGTACGGACAGACTTTGCGTGGCCATGCACCTGGTGGTGCGCCCAAGTCGGGTGAGTTGGTGGTGGCATCCTTGCGTCTCGAAAATCTGGGATTTCATGCAAACCGCCCCGATACTGCGAACGTCGCACAAGGTCGGGTAGTGGGGAGAACCTTTCTTGGCAGCCGAATGGCTGTTGACCTTCTGATCGAGGATGCCAATGGCGCAACACTAAAAGCCTATGTCGATACCGCCACAGGGCAGGCTGTGGGCGATGATCTGATCTGGCTCGGCTGGGATACCCATAACATGGCTGTGCTGCACGACTGATCGTTTTGGGCCGAGGAAACTCCCCTTTCACGATCTGTCGCCAAGACAGGCAGCGATCGTTGGTCCTGTTGATCGCCCTTGCAGAGAAGATGTTCTAATGGTTCTGCCTTTTCGAATGGAACAGACCGCAAGATGGCGCGAGAATTCTGTATCAGCCGCCAGCCTGATGCCCGGCGGGCCAGCGCCCCAGCGGCCACTTGCATGCCGGTACAGGCAACTGTATCCATTTGTCTACGACACCCTGATTTTTCACAAAGACCCCTAAAGGATTAGCAAAGTGCCGCAGCAGGGATCCCCCATGGTGCTTTTTAAGAACCAGACGTTTCGGATGCTCTGGCTCGCGGCGCTTGCATCCAACTTTGGCGGACTGGTTCAGGCGGTTGGTGCGGCATGGATGATGACCTTGCTGACGGACTCGCAAAGCATGGTCGCTCTGGTGCAGACCTCGGTATCCCTGCCGATTGTCATCTTTTCGCTGCTGGCGGGCGTCTTCGCAGACAGTTTCGACCGTCGCCGCGTCATGCTTGTCGCGCAAAGCTTTATGTTCGTCGTGTCTGTCGTTCTGGCGTTCATGGCATTCGAGAACCTGTTGTCGCCTTGGCTTCTGCTGATGTTCACTTTTCTGATCGGTTGTGGCACCGCGCTGCATAACCCGTCGTGGCAGGCCACGATGGGCGATATTGTGCCGCGGGACGATCTGCCGACGGCGGTTGCGCTGAACAGCATGGGTTTCAACATGATGCGAAGCGTCGGTCCGGCGGTCGGCGGGGCCATCGTTGCGATTGCCGGTGCCGCGGCAGCTTTCGCAGTCAACGCATTGAGTTATATAGCGATTATTTCCGCGCTATTCCGCTGGCACCCGCCGGAGCGGGACACGCACCTGCCGCGCGAGCCCTTTGGCAGCGCCTTTGCCGCGGGCCTGCGCTATATCGCGATGTCGCCGAACCTCGTCTACGTGATCCTGCGTGGATTTCTGTTCGGAGTGTCGGCGATTGCGCTGCTGGCGCTGCTGCCGCTGGTGGTCCGCGAGATGCTGGACGGCGGCGCGCTGGTTTACGGCGTCATGCTTGGCTGCTTCGGGGCAGGCGCCGTGTTCGGCGCGCTGGCCAACGGTCGTTTGCGGCAGCGGTTTGAGAACGAGACCATCGCCCGCGGCGCCTTCGTCGGATTCGCGGCAAGCTGCGCGATCCTGTCCGTCAGCCAGCACTATGTGTTCAGCGGCGGCGCGCTGTTGCTGGCGGGCTGCTGTTGGGTGATTGCTTTTTCGATGTTCAACGTGACGATTCAGATGTCGACACCCCGGTGGGTTGTCGGGCGCGCGCTTGCGCTGCACCAGACCGGGCAATTTGCCGGAATGGCTGCAGGCAGCTGGATCTGGGGAGCCTTGGCGGAGAGTTCCGGCCTGGGGCAGTCGATGCTGGGCGCCTCCGCCGTTCTGCTCCTCGGAGCTTTGGCGGGATTTCGGATACCGCTGCCGGCCTTCGGTCAACTGAATCTCGATCCGCTGAACCGGTTTCAGGAACCTATGCTGCAACTCGATCTGAAACAGCGCAGCGGCCCGATCATGATCATGGTGGACTATGTTATCGATCAGGCCGACGTTCCCGAATTCCTGTCGGCAATGAGTCAGCGGCGGCGCATAAGGATCAGGGACGGGGCGAAACAGTGGGCTTTGCTGCGTGATCTTGAAAACCCGGACATCTGGACGGAGAGCTATCACGTGCCGACATGGGTCGAATATGTACGCCACAACGAACGCAGGACTTTCGCGGACCTCGACGTTTCGGACCGGTTGCGCAGCCTGCACCGCGGCCCCGAAAAGCCAAGGGTCCATCGTATGATCGAACGCCAGACCGTGCCGCTGCGGGATGACATGTCGCGCAAGACCGGGCAGGCGGGCGGTAGTTAAGCCGGACGGAAATACCGTTCTGTTGCCGCTGTTTTTCGCACCTTGGCCAAGGGTCTACAACCGATCGCGCAACGTATACCAGAGCATCGCCAGTACCAGAAGCGGCGAGCGCAGGGCTGCGCCCCCCGGAAAGGATGGGCTGGGCACAGTGGCGAGGACGTCGAATTTCCCGGCCTGCCCGGCAATCGCATCGGAAATCACGGCACCGGCAAAGGTCGCCATCGCGACACCGTGACCGGAATAGCCGCTGGCGGACAGGATGTTGCCGCGCAAGCGCTGGAAATGCGGCATCCGGTTCATGGTGATGCCCAGTGTCCCGCCCCAGGCATAGTCGATGCGGGTGTCCTTCAGTTGAGGGTAAATCTGCAGCATTGGCTTCCGGACAGCGGCCGCGATGTCCGCGGGAAAGCGGTAGCCGTAGGACTCGGTGCCGCCGAATAACAGGCGGTGGTCGTCCGACAGTCGGAAATAATTGACCACGAATTTGGAATCCGCGACCGCGTGATTGTTGCGGATCAAGGCTTCGGCAGCTTTTTCCGACAAGGGTTCGGTCGCGACGATGAAATTGTTGATCGGCATGACGCGCGCGGCCACGTGACCGTCCAGATGGCCGAGATAGCCGTTGCACCCCAGCACGACATGGCGGGCGGTGATTTCGGCCTTGTCGGTTCGGACCGTGGCCGGTTCGGCCTGTTCGACCTTCGTCACGCGGGAGCGTTCGAATATCCGAACGCCTCTGGCCGCGGCGGCCTTTGCAAGGCCGAAAGCGAAGCGCAGCGGATGAATGTGTCCGGCACCCATATCGAGGCTTCCGCCGAAATAGGCCTCCGAGCCGACAAGATGGCGAAGTTCTTCGCGGTCTAGGGTTTGGATTTTGTCGTAACCGTAGTCTTTTCGCAATTTTTCGGCATAGGCGTGGCTGTGGGCGACGTAGCGCGCGCGGTGGTCGGCGTGGACAATACCCTCGGCAAAGCTACAGTCCATTTGGTGTTTGTCGATCAGCGCCCGGATCAGCCCGACCGCGTCCTGTCCCATATCCCAGAGCGCGTGCGCGGCATCGTTGCCGACCATCTTTTCCAGAGTATCTTGTCCAAGGCGTTGGCCGGTTCCGACCTGACCGCCATTGCGCCCGGACGCGCCAAAGCCGACGCGGTGCGCCTCCAGCAGGATCACGTCGTAGCCCTTTTCGGCCAGATGCAGCGCCGTCGAAAGGCCGGTGAAACCGCCGCCGATCACGCAGACATCGCAGCTCAACGCGCCGCTCGCCTGAGGGTGCGGCGCGGGGCCGGACGCCGTGGCGGCGTAATAGGAGTTCGGATATTCCCCGATCCTGTCGTTGGCTGTCAGAATGTCCAAGGCCTGTTTCCCGGTCCGGCTCAGGCGGCCGTCAGCATGCCGTCGGCCTGAAGTGCGGCGTAAGTTTCATCCAGTGACTTGATTGCGCGTTCTATCAGGATGTCGATCTCTTCCGACGTGATCACCAGCGGCGGGGCGATGATCATCCGGTCGCCGACATGGCGCATCACCAGATTGTTCTGGAAACAGCGTTCACGGCAGCGCAGCCCGACCTCGCCGGTGGGGGAGGCGAACTTGGCCCGGGTCTTTTTGTCTGGCGTCAGGGCGACGGTCGCCAGCAATCCATAACTGCGCGCCTCGCCAACCAGCGGGTGGTCCGCAAGCGTTGCCCATTTTTTCGCGAGATAAGGGGCCGTGACTTCGCGCACATTTTCGAGGATTTTCTCCTCTTCGATGATCCGCAGGTTCTCCAGCGACACAGCGCAGGCCACCGGATGGCCCGAAAAAGTGTAGCCGTGGTTGAATTCACCGGCTTTGGCGACCACGTCCGCGACCTCGTCGCAGACGATGGATGCGGCGATCGGGACATAGCCGGAGGACAGGCCTTTGGCGACGGTCATGATATGCGGGCGGATGTTCAGCGACTGGCTGCCGAACCAGTTGCCGGTGCGCCCGAAACCGCAGATTACCTCGTCCGCGATCAGCAGGATCTCATACTTGTCACAGATGCGCTGGATTTCCGGCCAGTAGGTCGTCGGCGGGATCACGATGCCGCCAGCGCCCTGAATCGGCTCCGCGATAAAGGCCGCAACCTTGTCCTCGCCGAGTTCCTTGATCTTGGCTTCCAGCTGACGCGCGCGCTCCAGTCCGAATTCCTCGGGGGTCTTGTCGCCGCCTTCTTCGTACCAGTGGGGCTGGTCGATATGGGTGATGTCCGGTATCGGCAGGCCGCCCTGTTCGTGCATGGGTTTCATGCCGCCAAGGCTGGCGCCGCCCATGGTCGAGCCGTGATAGGCGTTATGGCGGCTGATGATCACCTTTTTGCCTGGCTTGCCCTTGGCGGCCCAGTAGTGGCGGACCAGACGAATGTTGGTGTCGTTCGCTTCCGAGCCCGAACCGGCGTAGAAGACATGGTTAAGATCACCGGGCGCGAGTTCGGCCAGACGCGCGGACAAGGCAATGACCGGAACGTGGGTCGTCTGGAAAAATGTATTGTAATAAGGGAGTTGCGTCATTTGCTGGGCCGCGACTCTTGCCAGTTCCTCGCGGCCGTAGCCGATGCTTACGCACCAAAGGCCGGACATGCCGTCGAGAATTTCGTTGCCTTCGGAGTCGGTCAGAAAGACACCCTTTGCCTTGGTGATCACGCGCGCGCCTTTCGCGGCCAGTTCTGCGCCGTCCGTGAAAGGGTGGATATGGTGGGCCGCATCAATCGCCTGAAGCTCTTGGGTGGGCAGGTGGTTCGTGATCATGTTCATTCTGGTATCCTCAGGGGTATTGGAACGGTCAGACGTTCAGCATCAGATGTTGGCGTTCCCACGGCGATATCTCGCGTTTGAACTCTTCCAGTTCAGCGGTCTTGATTGCGATGAAAAGGGCGCAGAATTCCTTGCCCAAGGTCTCGCAAATAAGCGTGTCCTCTTCGAACAGGGTCAGTGCGTCGGCCAGATTGTCCGGCAGAACGGCGCCGCCAAGATAGGCCTCGCCCTGCACCGGCGGCCGGGGCTCGGTCTTGTTGACCATGCCCAGATAGCCGCAAGCCAGGCTGGCGGCGATGGCAAGATAGGGGTTGCAGTCGATGCCGATAACCCGGTTTTCCACCCGCCGAGCTTCGACGGTAGAGGTCGGAATGCGCAGGCCCGTGGTACGGTTGTCGGCGGCCCATTCCAAATTGGTGGGCGCACTCATCCCGGCAGTATACCGACGGTAGGAGTTCACATACGGAGCGAGCAGCGCAACGACCGACATCAGGTGCTTTTGAGAACCACCAATAAAGTGCAGGAACGCATCGGTGTGCGATCCGTCCGGGGCCGTAAAGATGTTTTCGCCTGTTTTCATGTCGAGGATGCTCTGATGGAGGTGCATCGCACTGCCGGGTTCGCCGCGCATCGGCTTGGCCATGAATGTGGCGAAGCTGCCGTGTTCAAGCGCGGCCTCGCGTATGGCGCGTTTAAAATAAAACACCTGATCCGCGAGCTTTAGCGGGTCGCCATGCAAAAGGTTGATCTCTATCTGGCCGGCGCCGCCTTCCTGAATCACGGTATCGATGGCCAGACCCTGCGCCTCGGCATAGTCAAAGATCGTGTCGATCACCGGGCCGTATTCATCGACCGCGACCATCGAGTAGGCTTGGCGCCCCGCGCCTTTCCGGCCGGTCCGTCCGACGGGTGGCTCGATGGGCTCGTTCGGATCGATGTTGGGCTTGGTCAGGTAGAATTCCAGCTCCGGGGCCACGACCGGCTGCCACCCCTTGTCGGCATAGAGATGAAGAACGCGTTTCAGAACGTTGCGCGGTGCGATCGGCACAGGCGAACCGTCGCGGTGTTCCAGATCGTTTATGATTTGCAGGGTCACGTCGTCGGCCCAAGGCACGGCGGAGGCTGTCGACATGTCGGGGCGCAGGATAATATCGGATTCCGTCCACTGGTTTTCGATGTCCATATCGACGTAGTCGCCGGTGATGGTCTGGTAGAACAGCGAAACGGGCAGAAAGAAGGTGCTGTCGGGATTGAATTTGAACGACGGCATGGATTTACCACGCGACATGCCGGCGAGATCGGGAATGATGCATTCCACTTCCTCGATGCGGCGTCCGTTGCGGTACTCCGTAAAGTCCGCCGGCAGATCGTCTATCCAGTCGCGTGGGGTGGGAATGGTCATTGTTTCACCGCTTCAGTCATTTTCGTTTCCGCAGGATTGCGCTTGCTGTTGGCTTAGGGAGCGGACCGATTCGCTGTTCGGCCTGTCTGCTGTCCGTAATAATCGCGCCAGTGCTGGTCTTTTCGCCAAATAATATGATCATATTATTCCTTGTCAATTATTTTCGGCGGCGCAATCTGGTCGTCTTGTGCCTGCCGGATCTGGTCCATCCCCTGGCGGATGTCTTCCCGGATGGCGTTTGCGACACCGTCGGCATCGCCGCCCCGCATGGCGTCCAGAGCCTGTTCGTGGCGGTCCGGCAGGTTGTAGGTTCCGACGCGACCGCAAACGACACGCAGAGACGGTCCGACCCGCAGCCAGAGCATGTTGGCAATATCGAGCAGGATACGGGCATTCGAGTGATTGTATAGCGCGAAGTGGAACCTGTGGTTCTGCAGCAGGTAGCCGTGTACGTCGCCATTATAGATCGTCTCGTTCAGCGATTTATCGATCTCGATCAGCTCTTCAATATCTTTATTATTCATGTGCTTAATAGAAATACGAGCGAGTTCCGGCTCTATATTAAGCCGGGCGAATTCCAGTTCTTCGTGCTGTGAACGGGTCAGTTCCGGCACACAGACCCTGCGGTTTCCGAGAAATTCCAGCGCGCCCTCGGCCGTCAGGCGGCGGATGGCCTCGCGCACCGGGGTCACACCTGCAGCCATCAGGCTGGCGAGGCCCTGAATCGTAACGGCCTGACCGGGAGCCAGGTCACCAAACAGAATCATGTCCCGAATCTGCTGATAAGTAACTTCGTGGTTCGGAATCTTCCGAATGTCGCTGTTCAACTTACTCGTTTCCTCATCGGTTAAATGTCAGGCAGTGGCCGGTTTTGGGCGGCAAAGATAGCCAAAAAGGCGCCCGATTCAAAGAAGTGTATTGAGTTGTAGCAAATTATTTGATCAAATACCATCCAAGAACAAAAATACTCACTGTCATTCTGGGAGATAAAGACGTGACAAAAACTGGTATCTTAACGGCCTCCTTCGTGGCCATTCTTGCCGGCGGCGCATCCGCCGAAGAAGTCCGGGTGTACAATTGGTCGGACTATATAGATGAAGCTCTGCTGGAAAAGTTCGAGGCTGAAACCGGCATTGACCTGATCTACGATGTTTTCGATTCCAACGAGGTTCTAGAAACCAAGCTTCTGGCCGGCAGCAGTGGCTACGACGTCGTGGTGCCCTCGGGCGCTTTCCTTCAGCGCCAGATCACCGCGGGCGTCTTTCAGAAGCTCGATCCGGCGCAGTTGCCGAACCTTGTCAACCTGTGGGACGTCGTAAAGGACCGGACGGAAAAATACGATCCCGGTAACGCCTATTCCATCAACTACATGTGGGGTACGACCGGGCTGGGCGTGAACATCAACAAGGTTCAGGAAGTTCTGGGCGACGACGCGCCGGTGAATTCTCTCGATCTGGTTTTCAAACCGGAAAACATGGAGAAACTGGCCGAGTGTGGCGTCCATTTCCTTGATGCTCCGATCGAGATCATTCCGGCCGCACTGAAATTCACTGGCGAGGATCCGAACTCTCAGGATACGGATGTCATCGCCAAGGTGGAGCCGGTCCTGTCCGCCGTCAGCCCCTATGTACAAAAATTCCACAGCTCCGAATATATCAATGCTCTGGCGAACGGCGACATCTGCGTGTCTTTCGGCTGGTCCGGCGACATCCTGCAGGCGCGGGATCGCGCCGCTGAAGCGGAAAATGGCGTTGAGATCGAGTATTATGTTCCTAAAGAGGGCGCCCTTATGTGGTTCGACCAGATGGCGATCCCGGCGGATGCGCCCAACCCGACCGGTGCGCATAAGTTCCTGAACTTCATTCTGGATGCGCATAACATGGCTGACGCGTCGAACTACGTGTACTACGCCAACGGCAACCTCGCTTCGCAGGAATTCCTGGCCGAGGATGTCATCGGTGACACCGCGATTTATCCCGATGCGGAAACCATGCAAAACCTTTATACAACAATGCCTTACGATCAGAAGACACAGCGTTTCGTGACGCGGCTCTGGACCAAGGTGAAATCCGGAACCTGATCCGGACATATCTGTAACTGCCCCGCGACGCACTGCGCCGCGGGGCTATCTGCAAGGTGGACAGAGGTAGCATGGCGCAGCAAAAAAGCTCGACGGTTTTCGCCCCTTGGGAAGATCCGGGTCAAAAGCCGATCATACAGTTTCGGTCTGTAACCAAGCGGTTCGGGTCTTTTACCGCCATCGACAATATCGATCTGGATATCTTCGAGCGCGAGTTCTTTGCGCTGCTAGGGCCGTCGGGGTGCGGAAAGACCACCCTGATGCGCATGCTTGCCGGATTCGAGACGCCCTCCGAGGGTACGATCCTTTTGGAAGGCCAGGATATTGCCCGCGTTCCGCCGAACAAGCG
>JBFFQS010000044.1:0-14537 GCA_041573315.1 Amylibacter sp.
CGGAGCAGCTGTTGGTGACCCGGGGCTCCAGCGAGGCGATTGACCTGATCATTCGCGCATTCTGTGTAGCGGGCCGTGACGCTGTCCTGGTGAACTCTCCGTCCTTTTCGATGTACCGGCATTACGCCGAGGTCCAGGGTGCGCGACTGATTGAGGTTCCGACCCTCGCAGAACGCGATTTTGCAATCGACGTCCAGGATATTCTGGATGCCTGTGATGACGACACGCGGCTGATCTTTATCTGCAGTCCGAACAACCCGACCGGCACGACGCTTCCTCGCGAGGAGCTGGAGAGACTGCTGCGAGAACGAGGCGATCGGTCGGCGATCGTGGTCGATGAAGCCTACGTCGAATTCGGCGACAAACCCTCGGCAACCGAACTCCTCGCCGACTACAACAACGTCCTCGTGCTGAGGACCCTTTCGAAGGCGCTGGCCTTTGCCGGAGCCCGCTGTGGCGCCGTTGCGGGACCGGCCGAAGTCATTCGCATGCTGAGTGCAATCCAGGCCCCCTACGCGCTTTCAACGCCGGTTATCGCACTTGAAAGATCCGCGTTTGAAACGATCGCGCGCGTAAACGACGGCGTCATAACGCGCTTTGAGCTGGAACAGCGGGTTTTGATGCTCGAAGCGCTTGGAACCGGCGGAAGCACGCAAGAGATAGCACTGGACAACCTGATCAACGAAAGGCTCTACGCGCAAGCGGCCAGACAGCTTGGAATACAGGTCACACAGGAAGAGATTGACCGCGGCATGGAGGAATTCGCGGCACGCGGTAACGTCGGAAAAGACGAATTGCTGGAATATCTTGGCGAAAACGGGGTGGAACTGGAGTCTTTTCGCGCTTTCGTGGACGCCGGTTTGAAATGGCGTTCCGTCGTGCAGGCCAGGTTCGCCCGCAAGGCGGCGGTGCAGGACGAAGAGATCGAAAACAGCCTGAACCTCGGAACATCTCAGACCCAACTCTCGCTGCTGATTTCCGAGATTGTCTTGCCGTTTCAGCAACGCGGAGAGGTCGAAACCCGCCGGCTTGCTGAAGAATTATCGAATTCCATCAGGGGCGGCGGTGGTTTTGCATCCGCCGCGTCCAGATATTCCGCCTCGCCTACCGCCGCGGACGAGGGCCGGGTTGAATGGACGTCCGCAAGCAAGATCGCGCCCCGGATAAGAACACAATTGCTGGCGCTGGACCCCGGTCAGGTTACGCCCCCGATCGAGTTCGGCGAATATATCGGAATTTACCAGTTGCGAGGCGTGCGCACGGAACGGGTCGAGAACCCTCTGCCGGTTTCTCTGAACTACGTGCTGGTCAATCTGCCGCCGGTTTCCGATCCCCTCGCCGAAGCACGCGATCTGATCGGCAAGGTCGACACGTGCATGGACCTGCGTGCAGTCGCCGAAAAATACGGCGAGGCCGCAATAACGGAAAACACGGTGATGGCCTCGGCTGCACCCGCTCCCATAGCCGGAGAACTGGCCAAGCTGGACCGGAACGAGGCGATCGCCTTTACCAACAGCGCCGGACAGAGATCCGTGGTGATGCTCTGCAACCGCATTCGGGAACTGCCTGACGAGTCCCGCGACGGGTTGCGGCAGGCGTTGTTCAACGAGCGGATTTCCGGCTTTGGCGACAGCTATCTGCAAGAGCTCAAGGGCCAAGCCTTTATCGAACTGAAATGACGCGGCCGGTTGCGCTTAGCTGCGGCGATCCCGGTGGCGTCGGCGTCGAGATCGCGCTCAAGGCCGCCGTGGAGTTGCAAGGCCACGTGCCTTTTTTCATGATTGCCGATACCGGCCATGTTCAGACCATGGCAGATGAACTCGCCCTGCCCTTTCATGAAATCGAGACGCCTGAAAACCTGACCGGAGGCAAGGGCCTGCCGGTTCTGCACCACCGGTTTCCGCGGGACGCGGGCACAGGTGGACCCGTTCCCGAAAATGCCTCTGCCACCATCGCCGTCATCGAAAGGGCCGTACATATGGTCCGGGACGGCGTGGCCTCGGCGCTGTGCACAAATCCAATCAACAAGAAAGTCCTTCAGGACGGCGCCCGATTTGCATATCCCGGTCACACGGAGTTCCTCGCGCATCTGGCTGGCGTGGACCGCTCCGTCATGATGTTGTTCGCACCCGAACTCAAAGTTGTTCCGGTTACAATCCATATCGCGCTGGAACAGGTCAAAGCGGCGCTGACTGGCGAATTACTGAGCGAAACCATCCGGATCGCGAACCAGTCCCTGAAACGCGATTTTGGCGTTCCGGAACCACGCATAGCCGTGGCCGGCCTGAACCCGCACGCCGGCGAAGGCGGCGCCATGGGGACCGAAGAACTGACTTTGATCAACCCAGTTCTGCAATCCCTCCGCGACGAAGGGATAAACGTCGGGAATGCCCGCTCCGCCGATACGATGTTTCATGCCGCCGCCCGCGAAGGCTATGATCTGGCGGTTTGCATGTACCACGATCAGGCGCTTATTCCGATCAAAACACTGAATTTTTCCGGCGGCGTGAACGCGACGCTCGGCCTGCCGTTTATCCGAACCTCGCCGGATCACGGCACCGCCTATGACATTGCGGGTAAGGGCATCGCAGACCCCGAGAGCCTGATCGCGGCCCTTACCGCAGCGCACGACATGGTCCAACAAAGAGAGCGTTTCGATGTCGGTGTCGAGTGACGGCTTGCCCCCGCTGCGGGAGGTCATCGCCAATCATGGTCTCAGCGCCCGTAAATCACTTGGCCAGAATTTTCTGCTCGATCTGAACCTGACGGCGAAAATAGCGCGGCAAGCCGGCGATCTGACCGGTTGCGACGTCTTGGAAATCGGGCCCGGTCCGGGCGGTCTGACCCGCGGCTTGCTGGCCGAGGGCGCACGGCATGTGGTGGCCATTGAGAAAGACGAACGCTGCCTGTCGGCGCTGGAGGAAATCGCGGGCCGCTATCCCGGCCGGTTGACGGTTCTGCGGGGCGACGCGCTCAAGATCGACCCGATGCAGCACCTGACGCCGCCCGTGCGCGTGGTTGCCAATTTGCCGTACAATGTCGGAACGGAACTGCTGGTACGCTGGCTGACACCGGATGAATGGCCGCCCTACTGGACCAGCCTGACGCTGATGTTCCAAAAAGAAGTTGCGCAGCGCATAGCGGCTGAATGTGGCTCAAAGGCCTATGGCCGTCTGTCCATATTGGCGCAATGGCGCTGTCAGGTGCGGATGGTCATGCAAATACCGCCCGAGGCTTTCACGCCGCCGCCTAAGGTGACCTCTGCCGTAGTGCATCTGGAACGGCGCGAAACGCCGCTTTACGACGCTGACGCAAAGGTTCTTGAACGTGTCGTCGCCAAGGCTTTCGGTCAACGGCGCAAGATGCTGCGGGCAAGCCTAAAGGGGCTTGTTCCGGATATCGAAGACGTTCTCAGGAGTGTCGGGATCAAACCGACGGACAGGGCCGAAAACATCTCGGTAGAGCAGTTCTGCGCATTGGCAAGAGCGGTTGCCGCTGCCTAGTTGATGACCGGCTCTTCGCTGGAAGCGGGCTGAACGTCGCCGGATGCAGGGGCCTGTGCTGGCTTCCGTTTGCGTGGAGCAGCTTTCTTTTCAGGCTTTTTCTCTGCGTTTTCCGGCGTCTGAACCAACGTGCTGTCATCTTCGCTATTGGACGAAAAAACCTGGTCGCCCGACATGCTCGAAACCTCTGGCTGATCCGATGGTTTCCGCGCCGCTTTTCTTGGTGGCTTCGTCTGGGCTTCAGCGGGCTGTGGCTCGTTTGGTTGCGGCTCGTTTTCCTTGCGCTGAGATTCCATCGCATCGCGGCGCTCCGCGATTTCCCTCTGAGCATTGCCGAGCAGACGGGCATAGTGTTCCGCGTGCTGTGCAAAGTTCTCGGATCCAATACGGTCTCCGGCCATTTGCGCGTCATGCGAAAGAGACTGATATTTCTCGATAATCTGCTGCGGAGTACCGCGGACCTTGCCTTCGGGCCCTGCGGAGTCGAAGACCCGGTTCACGATGTTACCGGTGCTACCGGTGCCACCGCGACGATTTATGTTGCTGTTGTTCTTGTTGCGTGAACGCGACTTAGAAGATCTCATATGATCTGCTTACCTAGTGTGATTGAAGTTCGAAGGCACCCTATTGTGCCGTATCTGCTGCCTAAATACTCGAAAAGGCTGTGGAACGAAAAGGTCGTTAAACTCGTTCCTTGGAACAACTAATAAGCACTAAAGCCGAAAAGACAAGCCAAAAGAGGCGATTTAGTCATATTTACCGGCAAAAACAGTGCTTTCACACAGAAGGTGTTTTGGAGGCAACGCCGATCACCCGTTCCTTTCCGCTCAGGTCGCGAAAACTGCGTACATCGGGAAAGCCCTGCCCTCGGAAAATTCGGGTCACCTGCGCGGACTGTTGCCAACCATGTTCGAACAGGGCGATACCACCGGGCGCCAGAAAAGCCTGAAGATTTTGGGCTATGGCCCTGTATGCAGCCAAACCGTCGCCTTCGTCGGTCAGCGCGGACCTCGGCTCCCAGTTTCGCACGCCCGGCTCCAGTGCCTCGTATTCGTCCTGCGTGACATAGGGCGGGTTGGAAAGGATCAGGTCATAACTGCCTTCCACCCCCTCAAACCACGATGCGCGCTGAAAAACGGCCCGATCCGCGACGCCGAGCACCTCTGCATTCCTGCGAGCCACGGAAAGCGCCGCCTCTGAAACATCGACGCCAAGGCCGGTCGCATCGGGCAACCCGCGCAAAACGGAACACAGGATGCAGCCCGATCCGGTTCCCAGGTCGAGCACCCTGCCCGCCTGCGTATATTCAAGCGCCAGTTCGACCAGCAATTCCGTTTCGGGCCGGGGATCGAGCACATCGGGTGTCACGACAAATTCATACTCCCAGAACGCACGCTTTCCGATCAGTTGCGAAACCGGTCGATGCTGTTCACGCTGCCGGAGGAGGCTGTCAAAGCGTTCGGCCTGCGCTGACGTGACCGGATCGCCGGAATGCGTTAAAAGTTGCGTTGCGGATATGCCGAGGACATGGCCCAGCAGGATGCCGGCCTCGCGTTTGGCCAAATCCGCCGCGATCGGGGTCAGCCTCGCCGTCCCTTGCTCCAATGCCTGCGCAATCGTCAGTGTCACGGGTTCATCTCTGCCAGACGGTTGGCCTGATCGTCAGCGATCAGAGCGTCGATAATTTCATCCAGATCGCCCTGCATGACCTGATCCAGCTTGTAGAGCGTCAGGTTGATTCGGTGATCCGTCAGCCGGCCCTGCGGGAAGTTGTAGGTTCTGATACGCTCCGACCGGTCGCCCGACCCCACCTGACCCTTGCGGTCGGCAGAGCGTGCCTCGTCAGCCTCTCGACGCTTCTGGTCATAGAGCTTGGTGCGCAGAACCTGCATCGCGATAGCGCGGTTCTGGTGCTGCGATTTTTCGGAACTGGTGACGACGATGCCGGTCGGTATGTGGGTAATACGAACGGCGGAATCCGTCGTGTTGACGTGCTGACCGCCCGCGCCAGAGGCACGCATTGTGTCGATCCGGATATCGGTCGCCGGAATGTCGATATCGACCTCTTCGGCCTCGGGCAAGACCGCGACCGTCGCTGCAGAGGTATGCACCCGCCCGCCACTCTCGGTAGATGGCACGCGCTGCACGCGGTGCACGCCGGACTCGAACTTCAGCCGGGCGAAAACACCCTTGCCCCTGATATTGGCGATAATCTCCCGATACCCGCCCAGTTCGGTTTCGGCCTCTTCGACGACCTCCAGCTTCCAGCCTGAGTTTTCGGCGTATTTCTGGTACATCCGAAACAGGTCTGCCGCAAACAAGGCGGCCTCGTCGCCGCCGGTTCCCGCGCGGATCTCGATGATCGCGGACCTGTCATCGGCGTCGTCCTTGGGCAACAGCGCCAGTTGCAGGTCACGCTCGATTTTCGGCAGGGCCTCTTTCAGTTCCGGCAGTTCCTCTTCCGCCAGCGCCTTCATTTCCGGATCGGCAAGCATCGCCTGGGTGTCTTCGATCTCGGAGACCAGAGACTGATAGCGCTCGATCTTGCCCACCACATCGCGCAGGTCGGAATATTCCTTGGACAGCGCAGCGAAATCGTCACCGGCCGACGCGTCGGCGAGCTTTGCCTCGAGAAAGGCGAAACGGCTCTGAATTTGGTGTAGTTTCTGCTCTGGTACCATCGCAATCACATCGCCTGACTGACCGTCGCGGTCAAGGGTTGAAAATGACATATCGGTTATTTTGTGCTATGTTTCAACATGCTCAAAGCGATCCTTGTCAGCACCGTTTTCGCTGTGACTTCACTTGCCGGCCTCGCCGACCAGGCCAACGTGAAGTGGCCGGACTGCTATTGCACCGATACCTCCGGCGCGCGCGTGGAACTTGGCGAGTCGGTCTGCCTGACCGTGGACGGGCGGACCTATGAGGCGCGTTGCGAAATGATGCTCAACAATCCGATGTGGCGGGAAATCGGATCCAGCTGCGCGGTCTCTCAACAGCGTATATTTCCGGACGGACCGGGCACCGGCGTCCAGTCGCCTCTTTCAGCAAACGGCTAAGCTACTGTGCTGCGGCTGGGTTTGCGGCTTCAAGGCGGCGCAAGCCCTCGACCCATCCGGTAATGCGCTCTTGGTTCACACCAAGATCAGACCCTCCGTAACGCGCCCTTGAATATACAATAAGGGCGGACCGTCCGGCATCGACGGGAACAATCCGGACCGAGATATAGTCGGGAAATCCGAACCATTTCGACCTCTGGATAAAGGTCATCCACAATTGCTCCGGCGGACCGGAAAGCCTGACCACCCGCGGTTGCGACAGGGCATAGTCGTGAAATGCCTGCGCCAGATCGCCAGCGGCCATTTCAAACACCGGACTGTCCGCGTCACCATCCCCGTCGCGCATCAGGAACTGGTTCGGCTTTGGACCGCGTTTGACGGTTTGCGGGTCCACGTGCCATTGCGCGATATTGTCGGGCGCCAGACGGATATAGCCCAGCCCAAACATCGCAAAAGCCGCGAGAACAAGAATTAAATATTTCACGAAAGACTACTCCGCCGCAGTGTCCACGGCTTGCGCCGCCTCGATTTCCTCGGCTTTCTTCTCGACCAGTTCCACGATGTGGTCCACCATCTTGTCGTTCTGCAGCTTGTGGTCCTGCGCACCGGCCAGATAGACCATGCCGGACCCCGCGCCGCCGCCCGTAAAACCGACATCCGTCATCAGCGCCTCGCCGGGGCCGTTGACCACGCAACCGATGATCGACAGCGACATCGAGGTGTTGATATGGGCCAGACGCTCTTCGAGGATGCCGACCGTCTTGATCACATCGAAGCCCTGCCTTGCGCAGGAGGGGCAGGAAATGATCGTCACGCCGCGATGGCGCAGGCCGAGGGACTTCAGGATTTCGTAACCGACCTTTACCTCTTCGACCGGATCGGCCGACAGGCTGACGCGGATCGTGTCGCCGATCCCGTTCCAAAGCAAATTTCCAAGGCCCACCGAGGATTTGATCGTGCCGGAGCGCAACCCGCCAGCCTCGGTGATCCCCAGGTGGATCGGCGCGTCGGTCGCTTCTGCGAGGCTTTGGTAAGCCGCTGCGGCCAGGAACACGTCCGACGCCTTGACCGAGATCTTGTATTCCTGAAAATCGTTGTCTTCCAGAATGCGAATATGCTCCAACCCGCTTTCCACCATCGCATCCGGACAGGGTTCGCCGTATTTCTCCAGCAGGTGCCGCTCCAACGAACCGGCATTGACGCCTATGCGGATCGAGCATCCGTGATCCTTGGCGGCGCGGATTACCTCGCGGACGCGCTCGGCCGATCCGATATTTCCCGGATTGATCCGCAGGCAGGCTGCTCCGGCTTCGGCGGCTTCGATGGCGCGTTTGTAATGGAAGTGGATGTCCGCCACCAAGGGCACGGGGCTTTCCCGCACTATTTCCTTCATCGCGGCGGTCGAGGCCTCGTCCGGGCACGAAACCCGCACGATATCCGCGCCCGCATCCGCACAAGCCTGTATCTGGGCAATCGTAGCCTTGACGTCATGGGTCAGCGTGTTGGTCATGGTCTGCACTGAAATCGGCGCATCGCCACCAACAGCCACTGAACCGACATGAATCTGGCGGCTTTTGCGTCGGTATATATTTCGCCAAGGGCGCACGGGGTTCAAAGACATAATGTCCTGTCCTGCATCTGGTCGGATATTTTATCAGGGTATATAGAGCGGATCGCCGCTGCCCGCCAGTGCGGTTTCCGCAAAACCGCTATTGCGCTTCGGCTTCCACGGTCTGTAGCGCCAGCGCATTCACGGGCGGGGTTTGCGGCGCGGCAATCTCTTCGGCTGATACCAGCGTGAATTCCGATTTTGCGTCGGCCTCGCTCAACGCGACCTTGCGAGCCACGCCATTGCCGCTTCCGATAGGACCATAGGCCTCGTCACCGACCAACAGATAGACGGAACCGGAGTTGCCTGCGCGCAACAGAGGACCCTCCAGATCTGGCGGAACGCGATAACGCTGTCCGGCGTCCAGGATTTTCTCGAACAGGATTGTTCCGTCCGGCATATAGATCCGGACCCAGGCCGGATTGACCGCATAGACGTCGACCGACGGCGGAGCGGCTTCGACAACCTTGGTTTCAACCTCGATCGGATCGATCGGGGCTGGCGGTTCCTCGGTCTTTGCCAGCGTGCCGAAAGACTGCGGATCGATCGCCGAAATCGGGCCGTCGCGCGACACCATCTGGGGCAGTTCCAATTCGCGCGGGCGATAGAGGTCCTGTAATTGGGTATCCGAGACGGCCTGCATTCCTGCGATGATGAACTCTTCGTCCGGCGCAGCAAATTCCGGCGACAGGCTTTCCACGTCAGCCACCAGTCCCGGCGCATCGTTCGTAGGTGCGAACTGGACACGCTGGACCTCTTCCAGAACACGCCATCCGCCGTAGGTAAGACCGGTCACAAGCGCCAGCAGGACGAATACCGAACCGATACCAGCCAGCGAGACATCGTGAAAAAAACCGCCCTTTACAGGACGGTGCGGGATTTTGGCGTTCAGGATCGGGTCGTTGAGCGTGGCTGCGTGCAGGCTGGCGGCGCGGCTCTGAGGTTTTGCTGTTCCACGGGCCGCCATGCTTGCGTTGACCGCCTCGAAACCGCTTTCGGCGCAGAATGTCTCGAACACCTGATCGGCGTCGAGGCCAAGATAACGCGCATAGGAACGGACGTAGCCAGCCACGAATCCCGGCGTTTCGAATGCGCTGGCGTCAGAGGCTTCAATAGCCGCGAGGTATTTGGCTTTTATGCGGAGGTGATCCTGCACATCCAGCAGCGTCTTGCCGAGAGTCGCCCTCTCGCCACGCAGAATGTCGCCGAGTGTGATCTGATAGTCGTCGAAACCCTTGGGCTGCTCGCCGTACACAGATTCCATCATTGAACCTGTCCCACCTTCTACTTGCCTGTGATACACCGCACGAATCGCTGTGCTTTATTGTTTTAAAAATTAATATCACATATTCAGTAGATTGTGCACCCTCGGTGACAATAACAGAGACTAAACTGCGACATCCATGCGGCTTAATGCGCAATGACCCCATAATTCGTCAAGCGCATTCACCAAATCGTCCATCATTGCCTCGGTGTGAACCGGCGACGGTGTGAAGCGCAGACGCTCGGTTCCGCGCGGAACTGTCGGAAAATTTATCGGCTGGACATAGATGCCGTAGTCCTCGAGCAGCTTGTCGGAAATGAATTTACACTTCACGGGGTTGCCGACGTGGATCGGCACGATGTGGCTGCCGTGGTCCGTCATCGGCAGACCGAGCCGGCGCAGCCTCGCCTTCAGTGTTTTTGCAGCCAGCTGATGACGGGTCCGCAAATCCGGCGTGACCTTCAGATGCGCGACGGAGGCGCGGGCGGCCGCGGCCACCGCGGGCGGCATCGAGCTGGAAAAAATGAATCCGGGAGCATAGGAGCGCACGGCATCCACCATTTTGGCGCTTGTGGCGATATAGCCGCCGACAACGCCGAACGCCTTGGCGAACGTGCCGTTGATGATATCGATCCGGTCCGACAGGCCGTCGCGCTCGGCAATACCCGCGCCGCGCGGGCCGTACATTCCGACAGCGTGAACTTCGTCAATATAGGTCAGCGCTTTGAACTCGTCGGCCAGATCGCAGATTTCCGCTATTGGACCGAAATCGCCGTCCATCGAATAGACCGACTCGAACGCGATGACCTTTGGCGCGTCCGCAGGCAGGGTTTCCAGAATGGAGCGCAGATGCGCCACGTCATTGTGCCGGAAAACATGTTTTTCGCAGTTGCCGTGCCGGATACCTTCGATCATCGACGCGTGATTCAAACCGTCAGACAGAATGATCAGGCCCGGGAACAGCTTCGGCAAGACCGCCAGGGTTGCCTCGTTGGCATTATATGCCGAGGTGAAGATAAGCCCGGCCTCTTTATTGTGCAGGTCCGCGACCTCGCGCTCCAGCGCTTCGTGGAACCGGGTGTGGCCCGAAATGTTGCGCGTGCCGCCAGAGCCGGCGCCGGCGATGTCGATCGCTTCTTTCATGGCTTCCGTCACGACCGGATGTTGGCCCATTCCCAGATAGTCGTTGCCGCACCAGACGACGATTTCCTTTTCCTCGCCATTCGGTTTGCGCCAGACCGCCTTGGGAAACTGATGATTGATTCGGCAAATATTCTGAAACACACGATAGCGCCCCTCTTCGTGGAGCGCCGCGAGTGCTTTTTCGATTTCAAAATTGTAGTCCATGCCGAATTCCAAGCTGTTTCACGGTGTTAATATACACTTCATTACGCGAAATCAGGGTCCAAATCGACGCAGAAAACCAATTATTCCTCAAAAACGTGTGACCTGCCGCCCCGCCCGCAGCGGTGCATTAGCAAAAACTGCATATTTTTCAAGCAGTTTTAGTAGATGTATCGGATCTGGTCGGTCCAGTAGCGCTCGACTTTACGCAGCGAAATATTGATGTTTTCAATCGCATCTATGCCGACCACCTCTTTGCACAGAATGCCTTCGGCATGTTTCTGAAACAACTCGTTGATAATATTGCGCACATTCTGCCCCTTATCGGTCAGCTTAACGCGCACGGAACGGCGGTCGATGGCGCACCTTTGGTGGTGCATATATCCGGTTTCGACCAGCTTCTTGAGATTGTAGGAAACATTCGAGCCCTGATAGTAGCCACGGGACTTCAATTCGCCGGCCGTCACTTCGTTATCGCCGATATTGAACAGCAGCAGCGCCTGTACGGAATTGATGTCCAGCAGCCCGAGCCGCTCGAACTCATCTTTCAGCACGTCGAGCAACAGACGGTGCAGCCTTTCGACCATGGACAGGGTTTCCAGGTACGACGACAGGAATTCCTGCCCCAACTCGTTCGGGTCTTTCGCCCGCATTTTCGAATGAACGCTCATTTTTAGACTCCGTCTGTTATCGCGGCTGACGGCGATTTAGACGGATAAATTCAAACAACAGGTTAAGGCGGGTAAATTTTTATGATTATTCGGTATTTTGTTTCGAAAAATGGTCGGCAACAAAGCGGATCGCCGGAGCAATTTCCTCGGGGATCGCGGCCTGCCCGCTGATCCACTGGTAGAGGTCGTGGTCGTTTTCGGCCATGATTGCCTCGTGCGCGTCCAGTTCGGCGTCTGACAGCAGGTGCATACGGTGATCAGAAAAGCTGCCCAGTATCAGGTCCATTTCCTTTGTCCCGCGCCGCCAGGAACGCAGTCGCAGGCGTTTCAGTCTGGTTTCGCGATCTTCCGCCATATTCCTTACAACCCCTTAACGAATTACCCCCTAAATGACCTGTCGCGGTTTGCATGTCCAGAGCCATATATCCTCCGTCAATTCCGCTCAATATCGTAAAGTGATATAATCCAAGCCACCAATTTTTGACACCAACGTTGGGGGGGCAAAATGATCACACGATTTTTTTCGGCTATTGTTCACGACGGAAAGCAAGAGGAATTCCTTAAATTCTTCCTGGGGACGATGCTGCCCATTGTAAAATCCCAGGATGGTCTGGAATACGTTTCCGTAGGATTGCCACATGAAGTCTTTCCCGCCGAATTTTCGATGACGGGATCTGGCGCGATATGGACGCGCTGCGGGGCTTTTCCGGCGACGACTGGCGGCAAGCCGTCATTCATCCCGACGAAAAACACTTGTTGAAAGAGACGCACCTCTACCACTACATAACCGCAGAAGATTAACCTGCCCGGTCGCGCGCCGCCTCGACCCGCGCCGGGACAACGGAGACCCAAATGGCATTTCTTTCCGATAACCTGTCCCGCATAAAACCGTCGCCGACCATCGCGATGACAACCAAGGCCGGCGAACTCAAGGCCGCCGGAAAGGACATCATCGCGCTCAGCGCCGGAGAGCCGGATTTCGACACTCCGGACACGATCAAGGCGGCGGCCAAGGCGGCGATCGATGCCGGGAAAACCAAGTACACGGCCCCGGACGGGATCATTGAGCTCAAGCAGGCGATTTGCGACAAATTCAAGCGCGACAATGGCTTGCAGTACGAACCTAAACAGGTTTCCGTATCCACCGGCGGCAAGCAGGTGCTTTTTAACGCCCTGATCTCAACCCTGAACCCCGGCGACGAAGTGCTGATCCCAACGCCCTATTGGGTGTCTTATCCCGACATGGTTCTGCTCGCCGGCGGGACGCCGGTTTTCGCGGAAACCTCGATGGAAACCGCCTACAAGCTGACCGCGGAAGGGCTGGAGGCCAAGATCACGCCGAAAACCAAATGGCTGATCTTCAACTCGCCGTCGAACCCGTCGGGTGCGGGTTACAGCCGTGAAGAGTTGCGCGCGCTGACGGAAGTGTTGCTGCGCCATCCGCATGTCTGGGTGCTGACCGACGATATGTACGAGCATCTTGCCTATGACGGCTTCGAATTCTGCACGCCGGCGCAGGTCGAACCGGCGCTGTACGACCGGACGCTGACGGTCAATGGCGTGTCCAAGGCCTATGCCATGACCGGATGGCGCATCGGCTATGCCGGCGGTCCGGTCGAACTGATTTCCGCTATGCGAAAGGTCCAGAGCCAGAGCACGTCGAACCCCTGCACCATCAGCCAGTGGGCCGCGGTCGAGGCGCTGAACGGGCCGCAGGACTATATCGAGCAAAGCCGGCCCGTATTCCGCCGCCGCCGCAACCTGGTGGTCGAGATGCTGAATGCGGCAGAGGGTATCGCCTGCCCGATGCCGGAGGGCGCGTTTTACGTCTATCCTTCGATTGACGGATGCATCGGCAAAACTTCGGCCAGCGGCAAGCTGATTGCAACCGACGAGGATTTCGCCACCGACCTGCTGGAGCAGACCGGCGTCGCGGTTGTCTTCGGCGCCGCCTTCGGGCTCAGCCCGAATTTCCGGGTCAGCTATGCCGCGTCGGACGAGTCGCTGAAAGAGGCCTGCGCCCGCATCCAGACCTACTGCGCCGGATTACGCTAGACCGGCAACTGAGTCGTCGATTTGATCTGCTCCATCGACAGCAGCGCGGTGACGTTGAATATCTTCACCTCGCCGATCAGGGCCTGGTAGAATTCGTCATAGGCCTTGGCGTTCTTGACGCGGACTTTCAGAATATAGTCGATGTCGCCCGCCAACCGGTGCGCCTCCATCACTTCCGGACGATTCAGGAGTGTTTTCAGAAACTTGTCCTGCCAAGTCGCATCGTGTTCCGCAGTTCGGATCAACACGAAGAAACAGGCCTCGAGGCCCAGCTTCTCGGGATCGAGCAAGACGGTCTGGCGCCCGATGACACCGGCCTCGCGCAGCTTCTTGATCCGGTTCCAGACCGGGGTTTTCGAAGCCCCTACTTTCTTGGCGATATCATCCAGTGACTGAGAGGCGTCGTTTTGCAATTCGGTAAGGATTTTTCGGTCAATCGCGTCAAGTTGGGCAATCATTCTACGTTTTCCTTGGTTTTGGGAACAAAGCGCCGCTTTCAGCTCATTTACAGAATAGAGTTCTTATTTGCTAGGGTATATGGCAATTTTATTGGAAAAATGTTCTAACTTCCCAAGTTAAAGTACACTGACAAAAGTCGTAGGAGCAGAAAGTGGACCACTTTCCGATCTTTGTGAATTTGAAGGGCCGCCGCGTTGTCGTTTCCGGAGCCGGAGAGACAGCCGTGGCGAAACTGCGTCTGCTGCTCAAGACCAAGGCGACGGTCAGCGTCTACGGCGAACAGGCCCATTCAGATATCCGCGGCTGGGCCGAGGCCGGCAAGCTGCGACTGACCAACCGGGCAATACGCGACGGCGACGCAACCTGCGCGACGCTACTCTATGGCGCCAACGACGATCCGGTCGAGGACCGCCGCGCCGCCGACATAGGCCGCCGCGCCGGCGCAATGGTCAACATCGTCGATAACCTCGCGGAAAGCGAATTTATCACCCCCGCCATCGTGGACCGCGATCCGGTCACGGTGGCGATCGGAACCGAAGGAGCGGCCCCCGTGTTGGCTCGTCGGATCAAAGC
>JBFFQS010000045.1:0-14416 GCA_041573315.1 Amylibacter sp.
AAGGGCGAGGATTTCACCCGCACCGTGCAAACCGGTTTCGACGACGAGACCGGCGATCCGGTGTTCGAAACCGTGACCTTCAAGCCCGAGTAACTGCCCTATATCGTCGTCATCGTAGACGAGATGGCCGACCTGATGATGGTCGCCGGCAAGGAGATCGAGGCCTGCATCCAGCGTCTGGCGCAAATGGCGCGGGCGTCGGGCATCCACCTGATTATGGCGACGCAGCGGCCCTCGGTCGATGTCATCACCGGTACGATCAAGGCCAACTTCCCGACCCGGATCTCGTTTCAGGTCACCTCGAAAATCGACAGCCGCACCATCCTCGGCGAAATGGGCGCGGAGCAACTGCTGGGCATGGGCGATATGCTGTTCATGGAAGGCGGCGGCCGGATTACCCGTATCCACGCGCCATTCGTGTCCGACGAGGAAGTCGAGGAAGTCGTCAACCACCTCAAGGCCTACGGCCCGCCGGTCTATGTCGGCTCCGTGGTCGAAGGCCCGCCCGACGACAAGGAAGCCGACATCAACATGGTGCTCGGCCTCGGCGGCAATACAGACGGCGAGGACGCGCTCTACGATCAGGCCGTGGCCGTGGTGCTGCGCGACCGGAAATGCTCGACCTCCTATATCCAGCGCAAATTGTCGGTCGGTTACAACAAGGCCGCCAAGCTGGTCGAGGAGATGGAGGATCAGGGCGTCGTCTCTGCCGCCAACCACGTCGGCAAGCGCGAGATTCTGGTTCCCGAGCAATAGGCCTCCCCTCCCCTGCCGGCGGGCAAACCGTTCTGCCGGCGACGTGACCGCTTGTTTCAGCTTTGTGATCGGCGGTGTCTTTCATTCGCCACGCGAATGTCTATCTTGAATGCCATGAAACGCAGAACCCTTCTTGCCGGCCTCGCCGCCGGCCTCGTGCTCTCCGCGCCGCTTCCGGCCGCGGCCAAGCCGTTGTCACTCGACGAAATCTCCGCCTATCTGCAAGGTCTGACCACGGCGCGCGGCCGGTTTGCCCAGATAAACGCCGACGGATCAAAGTCGCAGGGCACGTTTTACCTGCACAGGCCCGGACGGATGCGTTTCGAATACGACGCCCCGGACCCGGCGCTGGTCGTGGCCGGCGGCGGCTCGCTTGCGATCTTTGACAGGAAATCCAATCAGGGCCCGCAGGTCTACCCTCTGAGCGAGACACCCCTGAACGTGTTCCTGTCGCGGCAGATCGATCTGAAGAACAACCCCATGATCATCGGTCACGAGTCAGGTGAAAAAGCGACCTCGGTCATCGCGCAGGACCCGGAGCATCCCGAATACGGCACCATCCGGCTGGTTTTCACCTCCGGCCCGACGGCGCTGCGACAGTGGGTCATCACCGACCAGTCGGGACAGCAGACAGCGATCGTTCTGGGCGAACTGACAGAGGGCGAGGAACTGTCATCCTTCCTGTTCAACCGCGTCGCCATAGAGGAACAATTGAAGCGCGGCAGGAACTAGCGGCGGCAATAGGCCAGCTGCGTATCGTACAGAACCGCGCGGTCCTGCACCGATCTCGCGACACCGACCAGCCAGGACTTGTTGCGGTAGTTGCGGCGTGAAAACCCGGTGTGGCCCTCGTGATAGGCCAGATACTGGTTATAGGCATCGGATTTCGAAACCCCGTTCCGCTGTTGCGTCTGGTTCATGTACCAGCCCATGAAATCCACAGAATCCCCAAAATCAGTGCGCTTCGCGAACCGGCGTCCGGTGTCCTTGCGATACCAGTCCCAAGTGCTGTCGATAGCCTGTGAATAGCCGTAGGCCGAGGATTGGCGCCCCATAGGGATGATACCCAGCGCGAACCGGTGCGGGGTTCGGGCCTTGGCGACGAACTTCGATTCCTGATAGATCGCGGCGAGGAAGACCGCCTGCGGCACGCCCCATTTGCGCTCTGCCTTCGAAAGGTCCTTGAACCACGACGGGCGCTCTGCCTTCATCCGGCAGGCGTCATCAAGGTTACGTGGCGGCGATTTGCTGCCCGAACAGGCAACCAAAATCGACAGCACAAAAAAGAGTGCAATGTACTTCATCTGCTCGATTTCCAGTCTTACGCTGGGTGTTTGGAAAAATATTACGCCAGAATCCTTCTGATTCAAAGGGTAAACCCGTCAAATCAGACCAAAAATGCCAGCGTAAGTGGGATTGAGACCACAGAAACGGCGGTGGAAACGACGACCAGACCGGCAACGGTCTCGGAATCGGCACCGTATTTTTCCGCCAGCAGGTAGGACGTCACCGCCACCGGCGTCGCCAGTTGCAGGATCAGAACGGCCGTCGCCATCTGCCCCAGATCAAAGGCCATGGCGACACCCACGGCAATAGCGGTACAGGCGGCGACCTTGAACAGCGCCAGCAGCAGGGGCCGCAGGAACCCCCGCACATCGATCCGCCCCAGCGCCACGCCCAGCGTCATCAGCATCAGGGGAATCGCCATCTGGCCGGTCAGTTGCAGCGTATTGGTCAGCCAGACCGGCGTCTGCCAACCGTTGTACATGAACAACGCTCCCAGCAGGGCTCCATAGACGGTCGGCTCGCGCAGAACCTTGCCGAAGGACCCGCGCCCCGACACCATCCAGATGCCCAGCGAAAAGGAATAGACGATCATCACGGCAAACACGACCACCGCAAGACTCAGCCCCTCTTCGCCAAAGGCGAACATCGCCAACGGCAGGCCCAGATTGCCGGTATTGCCAAAAATCAGCGGATGCATATAGGTCGAGAAGTCGAGCTTCGCCAGCTTCACGACGACAAAAAATATCACGGTGACAATGACATAGGCCGCCACCGCGGCCCAGAACGTCTTGGCCAGCGAGGCCGGATCGATCTGCGCCTTCATCAGCGCGACGAAGATCAGGCAGGGCACCGAGATGGTCATCGCCAGCCGGGTTACAAAAACCACGTTATAGTCGTAGCCCATCCGCACCCAGCCATACCCGATGGAGGCCAGGATGAAGACCGGGGCGACGATCTGTATGACGATTACCAATGTAGACATCTTCGTCCTCCCGAAAATTCGCTCTTCGTCCTATCGCGTGCTGTGGACAGCAAGTCAACGACAGCGTAAGAGTGAGATGAAAGATCAATGGGATTTCTATGCTGACTGTGCAGGCCAAATTCACCATCGGACAGGTCGTCCGCCACCGGAAACATCCGTTTCGCGGCGTCATTTTCGATATCGACCCGACATTCTCCAATACCGATGAATGGTGGGAGTCGATCCCGGAGGATATGCGTCCGCGCAAGGACCAGCCGTACTATCACCTGCTGGCGGAAAACGACACGTCCTACTACGTGGCCTATGTCTCGGAGCAGAACCTCGTCTCTGACCGTTCCGGAGAGCCGGTGGAGCACCCCGAGGTCGAACAGATGTTCGGCGATCTTCACAACGACCGCTATCAACTGTCGGTGCATATGAACTAGGCCGCCAAACGCGGTCTTGCCCCTAATAGCCGAGCGCAATCCCGTCCTTGCGCGGATCCGATCCGCCCTGCAAAGTTCCGGTGTCGGGATCGATCCAGATCGCCTGCGCGCCGCCGATAGCCTTTGCCGGAACGGAAACCGCGTGGCCCAGCGCCGCCAGATCGGCATGCACCTGATCGGAATACCCGCGCTCGACCTGAAGCACTCCGTCTTCGGTAAAGCTGCGCGGCCCGTCGATGGCTTCCTGCGGGTTCATGCCGAAATCGACGATATTCGATACAAACCGCGCGTGCCCGTTGGCCTGATAGGCGCCGCCCATCACACCGAAGGGCATCACCACCTTGCCGCCCAGCCGCAGCATGGCCGGGATGATCGTGTGCATCGGCCGCTTGCCGCCGCCAAGCTCGTTCGGATGGCCCGGCTCCAGCGAGAACGACCGCCCGCGATTATGGAAATTGATGCCGTACCGGTCCGAGGCAAGACCCGAGCCGAAGGATTTGAACACCGAATAGATCAGCGACACGACATTCCGGTCGCGGTCCACCACGGTGATATAGATCGTGTCCTTGTGCACCGCCTCGGTCAGGACCGAGGGGTTCTCCATCGCGCGTTTCGGATCGATCAGAACGGCCAGACGCCTCGCCGTGTCCTGCGACAGCATATGGTCCAGACGGGTCATATAGTCGGGTTCCGCCAGAAAGCGGTTGCGCGCGTCATAGGCCAGCTTGCTGGCCTCGGCCTCGATATGAGCCCGTTCCGCGCCCCATGGGTGCATGTCGCCGATGTCGAAATGCTGAAGGATGTTGTTCAACAGGATCGCCGTCGCGCCCTGACCGTTCGGCGGATGCTCGACCATCTCCATGCCGCGATACTCGCCCGAGATCGGCGTTGTGTAGTTGCAGGCCGTGGCGGCGAAATCCTCCAGCGTGTGCACGCCACCCTCGGCGCGCAGGCTTTTCACCATGTCCTCGGCGACCGCACCGCTATAAAACCCGTCGCGGCCGTGGCGCGCGATCTGTTCCAGAACCTCGGCCTGGCCGCCATGGCGAAACACCTGTCCGGGCATCAGCGGCTTGTCGTCGGTCAAATAGAAATCCCGCGCCCGTCCGCGCAATGTCGACTCCGCCATATGCCAGTCGAAAGACGCCCTGGGCGTTACCACGACGCCCTCTCGCGCGGCCTTGATCGCCGGCGCCAGAACCTCGTCCAGCCCGAGGCGCCCGTGATCCACCGACAGGCGGCAAAATGCGTCAACCGCGCCGGGAACCGTGACCGTATCGACGGTCTCGACCGGCATGATCTTGTGGCCCTCGGCCCGCAGCTTGTTAGGGTCGATCGCCGCCGGTGCGCGGCCGGACCCGTTCAGCGCTATGATCTCTTCGGTTCCGGCAGGCTTGAACAGCACGAAACAGTCGCCGCCGAGGCTGGTCATGGCAGGCTGGCACAGGCCCTGTATCACAGCGCCGCCGATCGCGGCATCCATGGCGTTGCCGCCGCGCTTCAGAATATCGAGCGCGGTTTGCGCCGACAACGGATGGTCGGTGGCACACATTGCATTGGCCGAAAATGCCGCTGACCGGCCCGGAAGTTGAAAATCACGCATAATTCTGAAGGCTCCTCCTAGAGCCTTCTAAAGACACAAAAAGACTGGAATGGTCAACCGCGTTATCGGATAGTAAAGTGGCGCGATCCGGCCAATCGGGGGACGATAAACCGAATCACGCCTGTACGCTTTGCTACGAGGTACAGAGGAGTCCCTAGTCCCCAACAGGGGCGAAGACATGTGCAAAATGTGGCGAAAATGTGGCGACAGGCACGACGGGGAAACAGTCGGACACGCAAGATGAGCCGCAAAATTGCGAAAAACTTGCTTTTTGGCGACGAGTGACTCAGACTATATTTATGTACCACGACCCAACGTACAGCCAGATGCAAACACCGCCTCCGGGCGGCGAAGCGGTCCATTTCCATCGCACTGAACTGATGCCGATCATGTCGCTCTACGGGCGCATGGTGGCCGCCGGAGAATGGCGCGACTACGGTATGGCAGGGCTGAAGGACGTGGCGATTTTCTCGATTTTTCGGCGCACGGCCGAACATCCTATCTACAGGATCGAGAAGCGCCCCAAACTGGCCGCGAAACAGGGCATGTATTCGGTGATCGGCATGGACGGCCGCATCCTGAAGCGCGGCGCCGACCTGAAAACCGTGCTGCGCGTTCTGGAGCGCAAGCTGATACGCGTGGTCGACTGATCAGGCCTGTACGCGTTTGCGCGCCGCTATCTCTCCGCCGCCGGACCCCGCGATACGTTCCGTCACCTCTACCAGAGGCTCGCTGGTAACCGTCATATGATGCGCATTGGCATGCAGCAGGATTTCGCCCGATTGCATGATCCCGACGTGACCTTTCCAAAAAACGAGGTCGCCGCGTTGCAGGGCATCGTCCGGCGGCAGCGGGACGCCCAGCGCCTCCTGCTGCAGATCGCTGTCGGCGGGGCAGGGCGTTCCGGCGGACCGGAACGCCGCCTGCACCAGGCCGGAACAGTCCAGCCCCCAGATGCTGTTGCCGCCCCAAAGGTAGGGCGCGCCCAGAAAGCGTTCGGCCGTTTCGACCGGATCATCGGCCAGAACGGATATGGGCTGGACGAACTGCTCCGGCACGTGGCCTCCGGTGGCGAGCTTTGCAAACCCTGCCTTCCAGCCATCCACCGCCAGTTCCGCCCGATAGGGCAGCGTCAGGAACGGCGTACTCTTGATGTCGGGCTTCGGATAGACCTGCGCCGCATTGCTGGCGATCCGGTGCGTCGCGGCGACATGGGCGCGGATCTTGGTGGCGCCGACATAGCCGACATAGCCGTCCGCCGCATTCCGAACGAAAGCGAACCCGTTGTGAACCTCCAGCACCTCGACCGCAGCGCCGAACAAAAGCTGCCGGTCGAGCGCCCCGCCCGGCCCGGCCAGCAGGTTGACGACCGGCTGGCTGACGCTGTGCAAGACGCCCTCGACGACCTTGCGCCCGTCGGCCTGCGCCGCGACGGACACATGCGCAACACGTTCGTTGGCCGGAAAGAAACGGCGGTCGGTGACGGTGCCGCTCACTTCGCGTACCGCCCTTCGATCACCTGCAACAGTGCCCGCGCCGACTGGCACGCACCGCCCTTGCTGCGTCCGGGTTTTGCCGAGGGTGTCCAGCCGTAAAGGTCCAGATGCACGAAAGCCCCGGCCTTTTCGACAAAGCGGCGCAGGAACAAAGCGGCAGTTATCGACCCGGCAAAACCGCCCTTGGGCGCGTTGTCCAGATCGGCGGTATCCGGCTCGATATCCGGCTCGTAAGGCTCCCAGAACGGCATCCGCCACAGCGGATCGGCCTCCGCCCGCGCGGCCCCGGCAATCGCATCGGCCAGCGCATCGTCGTCGGTGTAGAACGGCGGCACGTCCGGCCCCAGCGCGACCCGCGCGGCCCCGGTCAGTGTCGCCCCGCATATCAGCAGATCGGGCTCCTCTTCGTCCGCCAGAGCCAGCGCATCGGCCAGCACCAGACGGCCCTCGGCATCGGTATTGTTGACCTCGACGGTCAGCCCCTTGCGGCTGCGCAACACGTCCTGCGGCCGGAACGCGCCTGCGGAAATCGAGTTTTCCACAGCCGGGATAAGCACCCGCAGGCGCACCGGCAGGCCCAGCGCCATGATCATCTGCGCCAGCCCGATCACGGTGGCGGCGCCACCCATGTCTTTCTTCATCAGACCCATGGACGATCCGGGCTTGATGTTCAGCCCGCCGGTGTCGAAACAAACGCCCTTGCCGACCAGCGTCACCATCGGGTCCGACGCCTTGCCCCAGACCATATCGAGCAGCCGCGGCACCTGATCCGACGCGCGCCCGACGGCATGGATCATGGGGAAATTCTGCCGCAGCAGCGCATCGCCCCGGACCACCTTCATCTTGGCCGAGAACCGGTTCGCCAGGTCATGCACCGCATGTTCCAGCGCCTCCGGCCCCATGTCCGAGGCAGGCGTGTTGATCAGGTCGCGGGTCAGCGCATCGGCTTCGGCCAGCACCTCCAGCCGCGCCGCATCGACGCCTTCGGGCGCGACCAGCTGCGCCACGCTGCCCTTGTTGTTCTTGTAGCGATCGAACGCATAAGCCGACATCAGCCAGCCGAGCGCCGCCTCCGAAAGCGCCGCGCCTTCCAGCCCCGAGGCTATTTCGTAAACGCCCCCGGGCAGCTTGCCGGCAACCGTCGCCATGTGGAACCGGCCCCTTGCGCGGGCCTTGGCGTCGCCCCATCCGGCCAGACAGGCGGCAGGCTTGCCAGAGGGGAACGGCACCACCACGACCTCGCCCAGCTTGCCGCTAAAGCCAGAGGCCGCGACCCAGTTGGCGCTGGCCTCGTCCTGATTGCCGATCCATTCCGGCAGGTCGCCGGGTTCCAAAACATGGATCGGAATGGCGCCGGTGGCGGCTGGGGCGAATTTTGCGGGCATCTGGGTCATCCTCGATTCAGGCACGGCTCGGGCTCCGTGCGGGCATGGTTCGGGACGATCCTACGCTAATCGCGCGTGGCTTCAAGCCATCAAGCGCCGGTCATGCCGGCAAAGCGGACCGCCCGGAACAAAGAGCTTTCGCCCAGCCGGATCAGCCGCGCCGCCACCGCATAGGTGGCGGTAATGTCGTTGCGCCCGATGCACTGCACCAGATCGGTCGCGACATCGGAAAACTCGACCAGACCGATCTGGCGGCTGATCGCGGTCAGCCGCAGCGCAATGGTCCGGACATGCCCGAGCTCGCCTTCTGACAGCGCCTCCTGCAGGTTGCTCATCCTGCCGGAGATCTCGAAAACCGCGCGCTCGATCACGTCGCGGCTGGCTTTCGGCCCCAGATTCTGCAGCAGCAGTTCCATCGCTTCGTACTGGATACGTGGCTCGCTCCCAAAGTCCGGCGCCAGAATTTCTGCGGTCATTCCGATTTCACCCTTTCGATTCGTCCGGGGCAGGGATAAATCCCATGTTTGAAGAATTGGTAATGCTGACCGCGTTCAGCGCTGGTAATCTGTGCCGGAATTAAGCTAAAACTATTTAAAACCTACGGAGAACAGGAATTATGAAAAACGCGCGGCTTCTCCCGAAATCCTATGTCCAGAGGTATCACGGCTGGAAAGCGACCGAGTTCGAGGGAAACCGGTCCTGGTACACGCGGCTGGCCGACGGCGGCCAGCATCCCCGCTCGATGGTGATCTCGTGCTGCGACAGCCGGGTGCATGTCACCTCGATCTTCGGGGCCGAAACCGGAGAGTTCTTCATCCACCGCAACATCGCCAATCTCGTGCCGCCCTACACGCCGGACGGCGACCACCACGGCACCTCCGCGGCCATCGAATACGCGGTCACGGCGCTTGGCGTCGCGCATATCATGGTGATCGGTCATTCGGATTGCGGCGGTGTCCGCGGATGTCACAACATGTGCTCCGGCAAGGCCCCCGACCTCGAGGAAAAGAGCAGTTTCGTCGGCCGCTGGATGGACATCCTGCGCCCCGGATACGAAGAGGTCGCCAAGGCGGGCGGCAGCGATCAGGAACAAATCTCGGCGCTGGAACGCAAAAGCGTCCTGGTCTCGCTGGGAAACCTGATGACCTTCCCGTTCATCTCGGAACGGGTCGAGTCCAACGAGCTGTCGCTGCACGGCCTGTTGTGGAACATCCGCGACGGGCACATGGAATGCTACGACGGATCGGCCGGGGCCTTCATCACGATCTGAACGCGTCCTAGCGCTGCATCAACTCGCGGTCCTCTGGCCAGCGCAGTGTCCAGCCATAGCTGATTTTCTCTGACGCGCCGGCCGCGATGCTCCGCTTCCAGCCGACCACGCCGCGCCGTCCCTCGATGCTCTGCTCGGTTGGGCTGGGGACGGATTGCACCTGCACATTCAGATCCTCGTCCTCGGACACCGGCAGCGCCTCATAGACCGTCAGGTCGATGGCGTAATCCAGATAACTGTCGATCAGCACCTCGAACCGTTCGGACCGCGTGTCCCTGGTTGTGATGAACCGGCTGTCGCCGGCTTCGAATTGCAGAACGCGGTGCTCCAGCTGCAACCCGTTCAAAGCGCCCAGCGGCAGCTCCGTGATGTCGCCGTTCCCGGTTTGCGGGACCCGCGTATGACCGACCAGCGTTCCGTCGCGATAGATCGCCGCCGGTCCTGCCAACAGCGTGCCGCCGGTCTCGTTTTTCAGATCGGTGTAGAGGTAAGCGAAGCTGTCCCGCCGCGCATTGGCCAGCGCATAAAGCGGCACGTCGCGCGCGATCACGTCCAGCCGGAACAACTGCTCCGATCCGTCGCCGTCCAGCGCCGCCACCGGCCCCAGTTCAAACTCCAGCGTCTGGCCGCGCAGCGCCGTCGTCGCGCCGCCGAAAGCGTCCGGCGCCGCCGCCTCCATCATCGGCTCCATCTGCACCTGCGCCATATCGGCGCTCAAGCCGCGCGTCGTCTTGGCCAGCGGCATGATCTCTTCCTTGTCGCGCAGCCAATAGATCGTTGACTGCGGGATCGTCACCTGCGTCGACTGCCCCAGCGCCGCTGTCGACAGGGTCACCGCGACATCGGCCCAGTCCTCGCGCGTCTGCTGGTGCACCACGGCCTGACGGATCAGGCGCAGATCGCCGCTGGCGGCGTCCTGTTCCAGGTTGATTTCATAGCCCGGCCGCCAACCGGTATTGAATTCGCTGTAGGACAGGTAGAGCGCGCCATCGAAGGCGGCATCGGCCACAACGTCCAGAACCAGCGTTCCGGTATCGCGCCGCAGCGGCGTCACGGCGTCCAGCGCCGCCCGGGCCCGCTCTACCGCCTCCTGCAATTCCGCCAGTTGCCGCTCCGTCGCGCCCAGCGCGGCTTCCGCCGCTGTCGCATCCTCGGTGGCCCGCGCCAACTGGCTGCCGATTTCTCCGATCGTGGCCGACAGGTCGGCCTCCGGCGGCGGGTTCTTACCCTCGGCCAGCGTGTTCAGAAATTTTATGCGCAGGTTCGCCGACCCCAACGCGCCGCGGATTACGGCCCGCTCCGCGACCAGCGCGTCCCGCGCCGCCTCCGCCTGCCGCAAATCGCGCTCGGCGGCCATCATTTCGCCGGTCTTGACCGGCTCCGGCGGCACCGACCGCTCGCGGAAGTTCATCGCCCTGACCACCAGACCGCCCGGCGCGCCCAGCCCTACCTGAAGCGAGTCGACCCGCAATTCGCGCGGCATGTCCGGAACCACAACCCTGTGGGCCCCGGCAGCCAGCGTCACCGCAGCCTCACGCGTGACGACCGCACCCGACGGAAATATCTTCGCCGCGACCACCTTCGAGGAAACGGTCGTGACATCGGACCAGCCGACAACAGGCAACAGGCACAGAAAAACGGTAAAAATCAGACGCATGACAAAGATCCACTGTTAAATGCTTTTGACAACTATACTCTGAATACGGACAAAAAAAAGGGGCCGCTTGCTGCGGCCCCATTTCCTTCGCTGGCAAAATGCCTAGCCTTTTTTCAGGACCCGGCGTCCCAGCAGTTCCGCGATCTGCACCGCGTTCAACGCCGCGCCCTTGCGCAGGTTGTCGGACACGCACCACAGGTTGATGCCGTTTTCAACGGTCGTGTCCTGCCGGATACGGCTGATGAAGGTCGCGTATTCGCCGACGCATTCAACCGGCGTGGTATAGCCGCCATTCTCGCGTTTATCGACGACCAGAATACCGGGCGACTCGCGCAGGATGTCGCGGGCTTCGGCCTCGTCGAGGAACTCTTCGAACTCGATATTGACGCTCTCGGAGTGGCCGACGAAAACCGGCACGCGGACACAGGTCGCGGAAACCTTGATCGCCGGGTCGATGATCTTCTGGGTCTCCTGGACCATTTTCCACTCTTCCTTGGTCGAGCCGTCTTCCATGAACACGTCGATATGCGGGATCACGTTGAAGGCGATTTCCTTCGGATAGACTTTTGCGGGCACTTCCTGACCGGGGACGTATTTGCCCTTGGTCTGGTTCCACAACTCGTCGATCGCAGCCTTGCCCGAGCCCGATACCGACTGATAGGTCGAAACGACGACGCGCTTGATCTTGGCGCGGTCATGCAACGGCTTCAGCGCCACGACCATCTGCGCGGTCGAGCAGTTCGGGTTGGCGATGATGTTCTTGTTGGAATACTGCATGATCGCATCCGGATTGCACTCCGGCACGATCAGCGGCACCTCGGGGTCGTAGCGATAGAGCGAGCTGTTGTCGATCACGACACAGCCCGCGGCAGCGGCCACGGGGGCATATTTCCTGGTCGCGTCGGAACCGACGGCGAACAGCGCGATATCCCAGCCTGTGAAATCGAAAGTGTCCAGGTCCTTCGTCTTCACCGTCTTGTCGCCAAAGCTGCACTCCGTACCCATCGACTTGCGGCTGGCAAGGACGGCGATTTCATCTACGGGGAACTGGCGCTCGGCCAGAATATTCAGCATTTCGCGGCCCACGTTTCCGGTGGCACCAGCGACAACTACACGGTAACCCATTTGAGGTCTCCTGATTCAGGTTTTGGACGGACGCGTCTTAACGCCTTCCACGGATATGTGAAATGGCAAACTGCTTATTTTTTGCTATGCTGGCGGTAAATAGGGAACATTCTGATGAAAAACGCGGTATTTGGCTTGGTTCTGGCTCTCGCTCCGACGCTCGCGGCAGCGGGAGACACCTCTGTCGTGCGCGCAAAAGCCGCCAAAATGGGCGGATCATGGCGCATAGATGTCACAATCCGGCACGATGACGCCGGCTGGGACCACTATGCCGACGGCTGGGGTGTCTATACGACAGACGGCACGCAGCTGGGCTATCGCGAACTGCTGCACCCCCATGTCAACGAACAGCCTTTCACGCGCTCCCTGACCGGTGTGAAGATACCGGCGGGCGTGACGGCTCTGGTGATCCGCGCGAAGGACAATGTCCATGGCGAGGGTCCGCCCTATACCCTGCAACTGCCCTGAGGTTAGTCCTCTTTCGCCTCGGCCGGGGACCCGCGCCTGAGCCGGAAGATATCGCCGATGCGCGGTCTGCCCGCGAATTCGAACCGCAGGGTCGTCGTGCGCAGGACCGGCTTCTTGCCGTCCGGTCTGGCGCGGCTCTCCCGCATCAGGATGTACAGGCCGCTGGCGATGATGATGCCGGCGCCCAGCGCCGTTGACCGCTCCAGCTTCTCGCCAAACAGGAAATAACCATAGGCCGTGGCCCAGAGGATTTGCGAATATTGCATCGGGGCGACAATCACCGCTTCGGCGCGGTTATAGGCGCCGATCATGAAGGACATGGCGACCACGCCCAGAATCGCCACCAGCGCGACCCAGCCGATATCCCCGATCGGCATCGGCACATAGACGAAGGGCAGGATCGCGCCCATAACCAGAAAATTCGCCAGCATCGGATAGAGCAGCAGCACGATGCTGCGCTCGTCGGCCCCGATCTTGCGGATCGTGATCGAGGCGAGCGAAGAGCCCAGCGCGCCCAGCAGGGCGGCGGCATGGCCGATACCCAGCTGCGCGCTGCCCGGCTGCAGCACGACCAGAACGCCGCCGAGGCCGACGATCACCGCCAGCCAGCGGCGCAGCTTGATCACCTCGCCGAGGATCGGGATCGACAGGATCGTGATCATCAGCGGCGTGGCGAACAGGATCGCATAGACCTGCGACAGCGGCAGCGTGGAAAAGGCGTAAACCACCGAGGCGCTGGACACGACCGAGGCCCCGACCCGCAACGCCGTCCACCACGGGTGCACGGGGCGCAGGTTGCCGTCTGTCTTGTCGCTGATCAGTAGGAAAATCGTCATCGGGAAACCGAACAGAACCGCGAAGAACACGATCTGGAACGGGGCATAGCTCGCCCCCAGGGTTTTCAGGACAACGTCATGGCTGGCATAGATGCCAAAGGCCAGCAGAGAGAAGAGCGCGCCGCGCAGATTGCTGTTCATGTCTTAGTCTTTCGTCGGTGCCATCGGCCACGGCACAAGGCTTCGGCAAACGCGCCGATCTCCTCCCTCATGTCATTTAATGGTCTAGGCCAGTTACAGCGACGCGTCCAGTGCGGCGACGATCGCATCGCCCATTTCCGACGTGCTGACAGGCTCCTGTCCGTCCGACCGCAGCAGGTCCGCGGTGCGCACGCCATCGGCAAGCACGCGCTCCACCGCGGCTTCCAGACGGTCGGCCTCGGCCCCCAGATCGAAGGAATAGCGCAGCGCCATGGCAAAGCTGAGGATACAGGCCGACGGATTCGCCAGCCCCTTGCCCGCGATGTCGGGCGCGGAACCGTGCACCGGCTCGTACATCGCCTTTGGCCGCCCGTTCGCCATAGGCGAGCCGAGCGAGGCCGACGGCAGCATGCCCAGCGAACCGGTCAGCATCGCGGCGCAATCCGACAGGATGTCGCCGAACAGGTTGTCGGTCACGATCACGTCGAACTGTTTCGGGGCGCGTACCAGCTGCATCGCGCCGTTGTCGGCGTACATGTGGCTCAGTTCCACCTCGGGGTAGTCCTCGTGCACCTGTGTCACGACATCGCGCCACAGGACGCCGCTTTCCATGACGTTGGCTTTCTCCATCGAGCACAGCTTCTTGCCGCGCTTCATGGCCAGATCAAAGGCGGCCCGCGCAACGCGGTCGATCTCGCCCTCGGTGTAGCGCTGGGTGTTGATGCCGACACGCTCGTTGTTTTCGGTGATGATGCCGCGCGGCTCGCCGAAATAAATGCCCGAGGTCAGCTCGCGCACGATCATGATATCCAGACCGGCGACGACGTCCTTTTTCAGCGAAGAGAAATCGGCCAGCGCGTCGAAACACTGCGCCGGACGCAGGTTGGCGAACAGGTCCATTTCCTTGCGCAGGCGCAGCAGGCCGCGCTCCGGCTTCACGGAAAAATCCAGATTGTCGTATTTCGGGCTGCCGACGGCGCCCAGC
>JBFFQS010000046.1:0-14413 GCA_041573315.1 Amylibacter sp.
CGAAGCGCAAGTCACGCGGATCGAGGACATCGACTCGGACAACCCCGTCGTCATATATGAAAAAGACGGCAAACAGCACCGCCTGGAGGCGCGTTTCGTGGCCGGTTGCGACGGGTTCCACGGCCCGTCCCGCCGGACTATGCCGGACAGCGTGCGCCGCGAGTTCACGCGGGAATACCCGTTTGGCTGGCTCGGCCTGCTGTCACGCACCAAGCCTGCGCATGACGAACTGATCTATGCCGCGCACGACCGCGGATTCGCGTTGTGTTCGATGCGCTCCGACGAAATAAGCCGTTACTATGTTCAGGTTCCCTTGACTGAAAAAATCGAGGATTGGCCCGCCGGGCGCTTTTGGGAAGAGTTGAAACGACGTATCCCTGCGGATATCGCCGTGTCCATCCAGACAGAGGGCGAGGTTCTGGAGATGTCCATCGCGCCGCTGCGCTCTTTCGTATCCGAACCGATGCGCCACGGATCGCTTTTTCTGGCCGGTGACGCCGCGCATATCGTCCCGCCGACGGGTGCGAAGGGCCTGAATCTTGCGGCGTCCGACGTTTATTACCTGCATCGCGCGCTTGATGCCTTCTTCAATCACGGCACCACAAGCGGCATCGACACCTATTCCGAAACTGCTTTGTCGCGGGTCTGGAAAAGCGAACGTTTCTCTTGGTGGATGACTTCAATCCTGCATGACTTCCCGGAACTGGGAGGATTCGAAAGACGCATGCAACGGGCGGAGTTCGACTATCTGCTCCACTCGGAAGCCGCTCAGCGGTCACTCGCGGAAAATTACGTCGGGCTGCCCTATTGAGCGGCCTCACCCAAACAGGTGCGCCGATAGTCGTCGGCGCACCTGTGTCAGGGTCTCTCTGCGAGCGCGCTTTGGGTTTAAGCGGACAGCCGCAACTCTCTGTTCCTGTCGAGCCACGAGTCCACCAGCTCAACAGTGGCGTCAACTGCGCCGAGGCGTATGCCTTTCTGGGCGGCGACGACCTGCACCAGCTTATCGACCCGTTCGATGTTCTGCGCGCCATTCGCCAGCGCGCGCGCTGCCGACGACGGGCTGCCGAGCGATTTCGCGGCACTGGCATATTTTTCGAACGGCACCATCTCTGAGTCCCCGGCGCCAAGCGCCTTGACCAGATCGACAACCCAATCGTAAACGGCCTGCGTCTCCTCGATATCCGAGTGGACGGCGCTCATGATCGGTCGCATTTCATCCGACTGGACACAGCGATAGTTGCCGGCCAGCAGCATGCTCCACTTGGCCAACGGGACGAAGACAGAGTCATGCACCTTGAGTTTGACCGGCAGTTCGACCGGCCCTTCCGATGTATCGTAGCGGATCGCCTCGATATCCGCCTGCAACTGGCGCAGCATGTCCGTGTGAACCTCGGACGGAAACCGCGCCGCCTTGAAGTTGGTGGGCAATCGCACCTGAAGAACGTTGAGCGGTTCCTCGGGTGGACGGAATGCCTGCGGATCAGGGCTGCACAGCGTCATCAGGTCCGGATCGAAACTGTCCCAGATTTCTGGCGCGGTATAGCAGGAACGGCAGGCGTCAACGTCTAGCCGCGGAATACGCTTCAGATATGGCAGGGGCGGCATGTTCATGATGGACATGCAGGGCACGCGGCTCCGGGCGACCTTGCCCAGCAATTCGCGCACACCGGGCGAGCCGTATTGCGGTTCCTGCATAGCGAGGGCCACGAGGTCAAAGTCCGCGGGATCGACATCGCCGGTTCCGGCCGCATCAAGCGTTCCGGGCAAATCGCGCGAATTGATTTCGACCAGACCCTCGCGCCCTTTGACCGGCATGCGGACAATGGCTCCGACGCTGTTGAACATTTCGGCTTCGGCAGGCAGGCAGACCATTGTTACGTCATGTCCCGCCATTGAGATCTTTGTACCGAGAAGCGAGCCATAGGACGCCCCCAGTATCAAGACTTTGTATCGTTTTTGCATGCAGTATGCTCCTTGTTTCCTAATTTTGCATTCATTATTTTTTATTTGTTTTAATGAACACCAATGTATACTGTCAATATCCAATGCATTGCTGCGCGGACTTTTGCCAAGGCAGGAACTAGGGCGTTGCCGCACGAATGCAAACGCTTCTTGGCGGGTAAGTGATGCCAGGCGCGCTGTTGGAATAACGCGGCCCCCGAAAGGACGGCGGACCGGCCCTTTGGCCGCGCCGCAGATAATGGCTAATCCCAATGATGTTCAGAAAAGCGGACTATTTCGGGCGAATTGCTTCATGCCCGGCAGGTTGAAGGATGTTCACCGTAAATGGCTGGGCAACCGCCCTGTCGGCCCCTCGTTCGATCCGGATGCATTCTTCGGAAATCAGTCCGCGACAAAGTCTCCGAGCAGCAGCAAAGAACCCGTGTCGGTATCGTCGATCAGAACGACGCCGCCGACCTCGTCGGCGTTGGGGCCGTAGAATCCGCCGGATGTATCGACGAGTTCCGCTCCGGTCAGATCCGTGGTGATTTGCGTGCTCGAAAGTTCCGCAGTTCCGCCGGAAAATGTGTTGCCGGCAATCACCGCCTCATTGATGGATACGGTTGCGACATTGGACACATTCTGCGTCGCGCTGACACCGTCCGTAAGCGTGCCGTCAAGCGATGAGAAAGTTGCGTCCACAGTCCCCGCCCCGAAGTCGGCAGTCACCGATGCGGTGCCGACAAGCTCGTAATACGATGTATTGTCGACAATCGAAAAATTCGACGTGCCGGAATATGTCGCCGTGACAGGCAGGTCGGCGATTTCTGTCGGTATGCCAACAACGCCAAACAAAGGATCGCCGAGCAATGGCTCCGCCGAGAAGAAGGCAACATAATCTGTCGATCCGTCTATGATTGTAACCGTACCGCCGGCATCAAGAGTGATCAGTGTTCGAGCCGCGTCGATATCTCCGGTAAGGTCGCCGCCCGTAACGCGGTTGTTGACCCGGTCCAGCGATCCGCTGCCCGTTGAGATTGCCAGAGTGGTAGTGTTGAGGCTGTGCGCCTTAAGCGTGCTGGTCACGTCCGACGTGGGGTCGAACAGCGGGGGATAGTTGGGATCGACCTCGACCCCGCCGGGGCCCGATCCGCCAAAGGCAAAAAGCGGCAAAGGCAAAATCAGCAAGCAGGGGTTGAAACGGAACCGCATATTCAAATCCTCATACCAGAACGGTGTCTTCAGCGGCCGGAACCACAACGAAATCGTCTGCGCTCAATTCCGAAACGGAAAGCCCGTAGAATATAATCGTGGTTCCTTGATCGGAGAATGTAGCGGTGCCAGACTGGTCCGTCACATGCGAAAAGGCCTCTTCCGGCGTGGAATATCCGAAGCCGGCAAGGACAACTGCGTCGAGTCCCGACTGGAAATCCGCACCGATCAAGGCCGAGTTCGAGGGGGTCACGTAATCAACCGCCACTTTGCCGATCGTGTCGGTGCCATCGGCCGGATTGAACAGGAACTGGTCCGCGCCGCCGCCACCCGACATCAGATCATTGCCTGTTCCACCCCGCAGGACATCGTTTCCGAATAACGTCGTGCTGATGTCTCCGATCAAGACGTCATTGCCCGCCTCGCCATACAGGCTGTCCGCGCCGATACCACCGATCAGGATGTCATCATTCAAGCCGCCATAAAGGGCGCTGTCGCCCGAAAAAACCGTTATTATGTCATTTCCGGTGCCGCCGGTCAGGGTATTGGTGCCGAAGGAATCGACAATCTTGTCCGCCCCCGCATCGCCGGACAGATTGTCGTTGCCCGTCCCGCCATTCAGCCAATCCGCCGCGTCGCCGCCGCTGATCGTATCGTCGCCACCATAGCCAAACAGAAAGTCGCCGCCGCTGTTTCCGATCAGTATGTTGTTTGCGTAATTTCCAAATATGGTATCGCTGCCGGAACCGCCGATTGCGTTCTCGATAACGGTTCCCGCCGCGAGGACCAGATTACCGACTGCTCCGCCGATATTCGAGATCGACGGCGTAGTATCGGTTTTTGACGTAACGGCCAGATTGATGAGTTGGTTCGCCGAAAAGCCGCTGAAATCGAGCGTGTCTATCCCGCCGCCGTCGATAATTGTTGACGCCGTTATGCCCGCGTAAGTGGCGTAATTGGCCCAGATATCGCTGACGTCCGAAGTGATATTGGTATTGAAACCATAGATCGTGTCGCCAAGGAATGCATTGTCAACGCCGTATCCCTGCGGCCCATACAGGTCATCGAGCGCGATCCAGTCAACCACCATGGGTCCTTGCAGAAATAGCTCCGAGGCAGAGATATTCGTATTTTCGCCTTGGCTGAAGTACGACATCATCGTCGCCTGCCAGCTGTCATTGTCAAATATATTGTCGATGCCGAATGTGGCCGATGCATTGTATGGCCCCGGGTGGCCAAGACCGAGTGCATGGCCTATTTCGTGGAATATCGTCTGCAACGTATAGTCGTTGTAGGTCGAAGTGCCGCCGGACCAGGAAAGCGCAATGTTGATATAGGCATAATCGATGTAACCGGATATGGCATCGTAAACGCCGCCACTGTAAGCACCGATATCATTGTCACTGAAAAATATGTCCACCTCGTCGCCGGTCGACGTGGTTTCGGTGAAGGTAATCCCCAAAACCTCCTCAAAGAGCTTGAAAGCCTCGCGAACCAACGCCGCGCGGGCATCCGTCAACCCGTCCGGATCAGCTTCATAGCCGGACACATTATAGAGAATCTCCCCGTCGTTGGGCGAAAAGCCGGTAGTGCCGAGATTGAAACTAATCTGGTCCCCACCATTATACTCCCAAAATCCGAAGGTCAGATAGTCGGCTATATCCTGCAGCGACGACAAAGTTGACGCATCGAGCGTTTGGATGTCGCCAGTCTCGGCCAAGTCACTTGCAGCGTATTCGGACAAGGCATAATCAAAGCTGGTCTCGCCTGAAACTCTGAAGTCGCGCGCTCTGGACCAAGCCATCGGGAAAACGGTCTCCGAAACCGAAAAAGTCGCGCTTACGCCCCTGCCGGAGAAGGCCCAGGGGGAAAACTTGTCTATCGTCATATTCTCTCGGTCGCCTCCTCTTGCCGGTCTTGTCGAAGGATCGACCCGAGGCCCATTGTGGGCCTGTTCAGTCGCCTTTCCATGAGGTCTCCAAGCAATGTTGCTCCTCCCGAGCAAGGCGCTGAAACCTTAACAAAATCTTAACACCAATCAGTCGCCCAACAAAGGTTTTCTGTAAAATTTGTTCTTTCGGAAAGGCGCGGCATGCGCAAAACGCATCTGAAATTCAATAAAGCAGCCGGAATTGGTCGTCAGGGCATTTAAGTCGAAAGAAATCCCTCTTTATCTGCGGGGAAACCCTCTGACTTATTTGACGCTTGCCGTAATTGCCGCGTAGTCCTCAGGTTGCCGGTGGACCGCAAAATTGAAGATATTCCGCCTGATTTCACCGCAACGATCCAGGTTTACCGTGGAAGTTATAACCTCGTCCTCGACGGTAGCGGTTTTTGCCATGATCTCTCCGGTCGGCGCCACGATAACGCTGCCGCCAATAAGGTCACAGCCCTCTTCCCTGCCGGCCTTCGCCACCGCAACTGCCCAGAGACCGTTCTGGTAACACCCAGCCTGAACTGACAATTCATTGTGGAAATATTGCAAATAATCGTGCTCGGGGGCCGGTGGATAGTGGAACGGAGTATTGTAGCCAAGTACGACCAGCTCAGCATTTTTCAGACCGAGAACGCGCCATGTCTCGGGCCAGCGACGGTCATTGCAGATACACAAGCCGATGTTGCCGTCCATCGCTTCAAAAACCGTAAACCCGTAGTCGCCTTTTTCGAAATAGCGCTTCTCCAGATGCTGGAATGGCCGCCAAGGCTCGTTTTCGCGGTGACCCGGCAGGTGTATCTTGCGATACTTTCCGACAATCTTGCCAGTTTCGTCGACAAAAATAGCCGTATTGAAAAACCGCCCTTCCGGTGTCAGTTCGGCATAGCCCAGATGAAAACCGATGCCGAGTTCCTGTGCCGCTTCAAACAGCGGCAGCGTTTCCTTAGAGGGCATCTCGGTTTCGAACCACTGCTTGAGCTCGTCCTGATCTTCAATGTACCAGCGCGGGAAAAACGTCGTCAGAGCCAGTTCCGGAAACACCACGAGCCGGGCACCCCTGCTCTTGGCTTCGCGCATCATCTCGATCATGCGCGCGACGGCCGACGAACGAGGTTCGCTTTTTGCGATAGGGCCAAGCTGGGCGCCTGCTACGATGAATTTGCGGCTCATGATGCATCTCCTGCAAGATCGAGGACGACGTCGAGCAGGACTTGAGCGCCTGCGACAAGGTCGGCCTCTTCGGTGTGTTCCTTGATGTTATGGCTCAGGCCCGCCTCCGATGGGACGAAGACCATCGCCGTTGGGCAGTTCGGTGCGAACATCTGCGCGTCGTGACCTGCGCCGGACGGCATCCGTTTTACGCTCATCTGGCGTTCCATTGCCGCAGCTTCGACCTTGGCCACGACTGTTTCGTCGAATACGACCGGCGCAAAACGCGCGAGGCTGCGGGTCTTAAGCGTGCAACCCTCGGCTTTCGCGGCAGCTTCGGCTGCCGCCATCAGGCGGTTCTCGGCCGCTTTCAGCAAGTCGTCATCGGTGTTGCGCAGATCGACCGTCAGCCGCGCCCTCAGCGGCACAACGTTCACCAGACCGGGCGAAACCTCGAGCACACCAACAGTGGAGACCTGTGGGGGGCCGAAGTCGGTTGCTATGGCGCGTGCCTCGACAGCTATCGCGGCGGCGACCGCGCCGGCGTCGTGCCGCATGGACATCGGTGTCGTTCCGGCGTGGTTGGACTGACCTTCTATGACATATTCGGTCCACGAAATGCCCTGAACGCCGGTCACCGCGCCAATCTGAATCTTCTCCTGCTCCAGAACGGGCCCCTGTTCGACGTGAAGCTCGAGGTAGGCCCTTGGCGTCAGCGTCGCCGGAGGAATATCGCCGGCGTACCCGATCCTTTCCAACTCCTCGCCGAAAACACCGTTTCCGTCGGTGGCCACGGTCGCCAGCATCTCTTTCAGGTCAAGCGCGCCCTGATGCACGCCCGACCCCATCATGTCCGGCGCAAAACGCGCGCCCTCTTCGTTCGAAAAAGCCGCGACCGCGACCGGATGACGGGTCTTCGCGCCAGCTGCGTTCAGGGCGTCAATTACCTCCAGCCCGACAAGCACGCCAGCCGCCCCGTCATAGAGGCCGCCTGTGGCGACCGTATCGATGTGCGATCCCATCATGACGGGAGCACCCTGCTCTGCCCCGGCCCGAACGCCCCAGATATTTCCGATGACGTCTATGGACACTTCCAGGCCCAGCTCCTTCATCCAGGATACCAGCAGGTCGCGGCCGGCCTTGTCTTCGTCTGTCAGCGCCAGACGGCAGACACCGCCACCGGGCAGAGCACCGACTTCGCCCATGCGCCGGATACGGCTCATGAGCCTTTCAGCGGAGATAGCCGGTGCCGTCATTTCGATTGCCCCAAAACGGCGGCGGCATCCGTGCCGACGATCTCTTGGTACAATTCAGGATCGGTGTCGCCTTCGGTGCCAAACACCAGAACGCGCGAGTCGGGACCGAGCCCGAGGCTTTCGCGGGCTTCTTCATCGGCAGCGGCGGCCATCAGCCCGGCCAATCCCGCAACGGCGGATTCGCCGGCCACGATCGGGCCATCATCCCCTTTGGGGTGCGCAAGGCGCTTCATGAATTCGATCGCGGCCTCGTCAGGAAGGGCCATGACCGCATCGCCATGATCCTTCAGGATTTCCCATGCAAGCGAAGAAACCTCTCCACAGGCAAGGCCTGCCATAAGGGTATCCAGATCGCCCTCGACCGCAGTGGGCCTGCCGGCACGAAAGCTTTCCAGCCAGCAGGCGGACAGGTCCGGATCGGCCAGAACAATCGTCGGGCGGTCATTGCCCCAGCGCCGCTTGGCTTGCGCGGCGACCGCCGCGGCCATTCCTCCGACGCCGGTCTGAATGAAAATATGCGTGGGAGGAACATCCATCTGGTCGAACGCCTCGGCCGCCATCAGTTCATAGCCCTGCATGACGTCCTTCGGGACCTCCATGTAACCGGGGTATGAGGTGTCCGAAACGACAAACCAGCCTTCGCGGGTGGCCGTTTCCTGCGCCTCGCGAACGCTGTCGTCATAATTACCAGCACAGCGGCGGACTTCCGCGCCATAGGCCTCGATAGCGGTTTTCCGGCCCTCCGAGACGGTGGCGTGGATGAAAATCACGCAGCGGCAGCCAAATGTCTGTGCGCCCCAGGCGACCGATCTGCCGTGATTGCCGTCTGTCGCGCAACACACTGTGATTTGCGATACGACATCGGCATGTGCGCCTGTCACGATGTCCTGCATCGAAACCGGAGCGCCAAGGCGGGATTCGACCTCTCGCTGCAATAACCTTGCCACAGCGTAGGCGCCGCCCAGCGCCTTGAAACTGCCAAGGCCGAACCGCGAGCCTTCATCTTTATAATGCAGCGAAGCGACACCGGCCTCACCCGCCAGATCAGACAGCGCCACCAGTGGCGTCATCTTGTATCCGGGCCAGGAGGAGATCGTTGCTTTCGCCCGTGCGAAATTCGCGTCGTTCAGGATACTGTCCTGCTGGTCGGTCCAGGGTCTGTCCTTGCTGGCCAAAGAATTTAGTACAAGGGTGAAATCGCGCGCCTTGTCGGCACTGCGGTGAATCTCTTTGGTCATTTTCGCCTCTGAGGTCTCAAAATCTTTTTTGGGAGCTACGCCGGGCAGGCATGCCCGCCCGGCGTAGCAAAGCGTCAGAATTTTGCTTTTTCGTCTTCGATCGATGTCATCAGCGCGTCCAGCATGTCTTTGCCTTCGTCACCGTATTTGTCTTCGATCAGCGCACGGACAACCGGCTGGGCTATTTCGGCGAATTTTGCCTGTTCCGCCGGTGGAACGACGTTCACTTCCATTTTCGCGGCAAGTGCGGGCAGTCCGGTATCGGACGCCTCGATTACGCGGCTCATGGCACGGCCGGATTCGGTCGCAACTTCAGCAGCCCAGTTGATCAGGTTCCGGTGCTCGTCGCTCAAGCCCTCATAGAATTCCCGGTTCATTGTCCAGACGTACGGAGTGATGACGTGGTTCGTGATCGACAGGTACTTCTGCACTTCGTCGAACTTCGCGAAAGCGATGATCGGAACCGGGTTCATCTGACCGTCTGCAACACCCGTTTGCAGGGCGGTGTAGACTTCGGCCCAAGGCAGCGGTGTCGGCTGACCACCAAGCGACGAGACGATCGCCTCGTGCGTTGGCAGGGTCATCGTGCGGATGCGCAGGCCTTCCATATCGGCAACGGACGTGATCGGCTTCTTGGAGTTCGAGAATGCAAAGAACCCGCCCGAGTCCAGCAGTCCGAGAACTTTCAGCTCTGTCTTGGACTCCAGATCAGCGATGAATTTCTTGCCGAAAGCGCTGTCTTTGCTGATAACTCGGCTGGCGACGCCGATGTTCGGGAATGCGAAGGGAATGTCGAACACGCCAACCAGCGGATAGTGCTGAGCGATACCGCCCGAAGACGAGATTGTGCTCTCCACCAGCCCGGAGCGGACCTGATCGATAACCTCATTGTCCTTGCCAAGCTGGCCGTTTGCAAACAGCTGAACTTCGATTGCGCCGTTGGAGTTGGACTCCACCAGCGACTTGAAAACCGCGGTCATGGCGCCGGAGTGGCTCTTGAATGGATCGTCCGGGTTCAGGTGTGCGAGACGGATGGTGATATCCGCCGCATAGGCTTGCGCGGAGATACATGCGACCGCAAGACCGAGTGTTACGTTCTTCATGAATGACATTTAATAGTCCTTTCCTGTTGGTGGGCTTGGTTTCTGCTCACAGTCCGAGCAGTCTTGGGATGAAAAGAGTCAAGTCTGACCAGAAGGCGATCAGTACCAGGATCAACACTTCTGCGATGATGAAGGGCCACAGCTCTTTCGTTATGGCCTCGACTTTTTCGCCTGTGACGGAGGCCAGCACGAAGAGGCAGGCCCCGACGGGCGGCGTCATAAGCGAAATATTCAGTGCAAGGATGATCATGATCCCCGCGTGCACCGGGTCCATTCCTATTTCGACCGTCAGCGGCGCGAGGACGGGAGCAAGGATAATCAGCGTGGCGTTGATATCCATGACCAGTCCGATGACCAGCAAGAGGATCAGGATCAGACCTATTATAATATCCGGATTTTCCGAAACCGACAACATCGCGGCAGCGATCATTTGCGGCACGCGGTTGAACGTCATCCACCAGCCGAGTATCGAGGCCGAGGCAATAATCAGGAAAATCACGCCGGTGATCCGCGTGGTGCGCACGGCGATCTCATAGAGGTCATTCCAGCTGAGGGCCCGGTAAATAACGCCACCGACAAACAGCGCATAGGCAACGGCAATCGCGGCAGCCTCCGTGGGGGTGGCAAAACCGCCAAGGATTGAGCCAAGAATGAAAATCGGCAGAAGCGCGGCGAGGATGCCTTCACGGAGCGCCGCGAAAACCAGACGGATACTCGGGCGGCCCTCGCCCTTCGGCAAGTTCTTGCGACGCGCGGTCAGCGCGATCACAGCCATACAGATGCCGCAAATCAGAAGCCCGGGCAGAATGCCTGCGGCGAACAGACCAGCGATGGAAACACCCATGATCGAGCCGTAAATAATCATCAGGGTCGAGGGCGGAATCGTCGGCCCTATGATGGAACCGGCCGCGGTGACAGCACAGGCATACGGCCTCGAGTAACCGGCCTTCTCCATTGCCGGAACAAGCGTATTCCCGAAGGCGGCGGCATCGGCGGTCGCGGAACCTGTAATTCCTGCGAACATGACGGAAGCGACCATATTGGAATGCGCCATTCCACCGCGCAGCCAGCCAACCAGAGAGTCCGCCAATTTTACCAGGCCCTGTGTAATCCCGGAACGGTTCATGATCTCGCCAGCCAGGATGAAAAAGGGCATCGCAAGGAACGGAAACAGGTCAAGGCCGGCGAAAATGCGGTCCGGCGCCATGGTCATAAAGCGCGGACCCATGTCCAGAATGCCAATCATGCCGGCAACTCCGATAGCGAAACCGACCGGCATACCAAAGGCAAGGAAACCGAAAAAAGAAATTGCAACCAGATACATGCCCATCACAATTCCTCCGGCTGGCCGGCAATGGCGGCCCCTGTCGTTTCCGGCGCCCGTTCGGCGAAAACGTCATGAATTCCAACAAGAAGCAGCTGCACACAGGCCATAAAGGCAGCGAGCGGCACGCCTGAAAACGGGTAGCCCTTCGGCATCGAATAGATCATCGTCAGACGCGAAAACCCCTTTTCGGCAAAGGCAAGCCCGTACCAAAAAAGCGCGAAGAAGAAGATGAAAGCAATGACATCGAAACTGATTGCCAGTATCCGCCGCACCTTTGCCGGCATTCGCGAAAATACAAACTCGACCCCTATGTGTTCACGATAGGCGATCCCGCTCGAAACCGCCAAAAGCGCCATCCAGATCATAAGGTAGCGCGCCAGTTCCTCGGTAAACGTCAGAGGCAGCGGAATGACGTATCGGGCAAGCACTCCCAGCCAGACATCAAGCACCAGAACAACGAGCAGTACGACGCACACACGCTCCACAAGCCAGTTAACCCGTAGGCTCCATTTCTTTGCTGCTATTGCAATCGGCTGCATGCGCGCTGATTCTCCGGTAGAAGAACGGAAACTATTTCTTGATGAAATGATCTTTTCGTTTACATTGCAATAGTGAAAATATTATTTCTCTTCGCGAGGACCTAAATGGCTGAAAAGGCAAAATCAAATTTCAGGTTTTCGTTAACCCAACGCGTGCATCAGGCCTATCCGAGCCTGCCGGAAGGCGAAAAGAAGGTGGCGGACCTAATTCTGAAGCGTCCGGGAGAGCTTGCAACCTGGACAGCATCGGAACTTGCGGCTTTGACGGGCGTTTCCAATGCCACCGTCTCCCGGTTGTTCCGGCGCCTCAAGTATTCAAACTTTGAAGAGGCTCGAAGGGCGTCGCGTCAGCTCCGAGCCCAAGGTTCGCCGCTTTACCTGTACAAGGACAAGGATACAGCGCTCAGCCGGTCGCGTTTCTTGTCAGATCAGGTTCACTCGGAAACGGCACTGGTCGAGGCTTCGCTTACCGAGTTAAACCCGGTAACGGTGAAAGAAGTGGCTGAACGCCTGGCGACGGCAAAACGCGTAAGGTTTGCCGGCTTCAGAAACAGCCGCATTCTGGCAGAGTACGCTTGTGCTACCCTGCGTCCGTTCCGAAATGACGTCGAGCTGATGAACTACTCAACCGAGACACTGGCCGACGGAATTGCCGGCCTCGGAACCGATGACGTCGCATTTATCGTGGGATTGCGGCGACGCCCTGCCTTTTTCACCGACTTCGTGAAAGCTGTTGCCTCGACAGGAGCCGATATCGTGCTCATTTCCGACAGCAGTATCAGAGAGACCCCCGCTCACGCCAAATGGAACGTTAATTGCAGCGTGGAGACCCCGCAGCTGGTGGATTCCTATCTTGGCGCCATGGCGATTATCCGCGCCTTGTCGCTCGCCACAATCAACAGACTGGGCACTGAAGGGCGGAGGTATCTTACCGAAATCGAGAGCCTTCACGAGAACTTGTCTGAACTTGAATGACGAGAGTGCCGCTTTGCGGATGACACAGGACGCATGCGATCCGTGTTATGTGTCCTGGCATTGCCGATGACTGTCGCGGCATGTGCGCAGGAACACGATTTGCAGGTCGCAAAAACCTGCCGATCGGGATTTATAAACTGGCTTTCGAAACCGTTTGCCGCTACTTTTCGGGAAAACGAGGCAGGCAGCCGATGGCATACAAAAAACCAAATTTTGCCGTGGATTTAGCGCCCATGGGCGTAAATCTGTGGCAACAGAGCCGTTCGGGAGAATGGCTCGGCATCGGGTTCGTGCCGGATACAGCCGAAAACTTCTCGCAGGCCATCGAAGGTTTGCGTATGGGTGCAAACCGGCAGAACAGAAATACCGCGGAAATCAGGATCGCCAAGTCTGAGGTCTATTTCACCAGGATCGACGCGGATGCGGTTCCCGAAAAGCTGACGGACCAAGCCATTCTGGCCTTGGTGGCGGACAGGATACCATTCCGCGACAAGACCGGGCGCATGGTTGTCGATACCTGCCCGCGCGCTTCGGGCGACCTGGCCGTCGCCATTGTTCCCGCGAAGGTGCTCGAGGCCGCAGCCGAATTTGCAGAACGCCACGGTTTCGCTCCCCTCTATTTCACGACCCTGAACAACCCCATGATGTTCCCGGCCCAGCCGAGATTCACGCTTGCCGGACCGGAACGGCCACTGCCCGCTCCGAAACCGGCGAGAGGATGGAGAGCCGCCCTTGCGGCGGTTGGCCTGCTGACGGTGGCAGTTATCGGGCTTGCGCAGATCGGGCAGGCCTTGCTTGCGCAGGACGACACCGTTTTGGTCGCTCGCGAGGCCGCAACATTCGATGACGCGATCGACATTGGCATAGCTTCGGTCCAGCTTCCGGCGCCGGAATTGAAGCCGCTTGGCGCCATAGCGACCGAAAGCGCCACGCCGACCCCGATTTTCGCTGCGGAGGTTGCCGCTCCGCGCGCTCTGCCAAACGTGCACATACAGATCGACGTTTCAGCGAAGGAAGAACGAACCGATACGATACCCGCTTGGCCGCGGGAACATACGACGGCCTTGCGTGATATGAAGTCGGCGGCGGACTCCGGTTTTGATTCGACCGGACTGACCGCCCGCACCAAGCGTTTGCTGAACGACACGTTCATTACGATCGACGAGCCGAAGGCAGGCGAACTTGGGCGCAAGACCATACGTATCCTGCCAACGGACCTCGGCCGGGGAACGCACAACCGCCGCTTTGACCCGCAGAGCTTTGTTCGCGTGGCACAGGCGGAAACGGCAAATGACGCTTCCGGGCTGCCGGACGTTGACAACCCCCTGCTGCTTGTGACCGAAGATGGCGTTCCCCTGTTCGACGGCCAGCCCGCTGCGGTTCCTCCGCCGCGCCCCGGTGCAGCGGCTGAGGCCTCCGACGATGGGCTCAAAGCATTCAGCGAAGGCATCGCGCAGGTACTCGACGGGCCGGATGCAAGTGCGGCGGCAGATGTTTCCGGCGTCAGGATTCAGAAGGCCTCGCTTGGCACGATACGGCCGCGTCCAAACCCGTTTGTAAAGCAGCCGGATACGGCGCAGACCCAAGCTGACGGCAGCTATCCGGTCCGGACCGCCTCTGCCTCTACCCTGCGGCCAAAACCGCGCCCTGCCAGTCTGGTACGGGATTTGCAGCAAAGAGACATAAATGCGGCCGCGGAACAGGCGGCCAGAGAGGCGATACGCGAAAATATGC
>JBFFQS010000047.1:0-14305 GCA_041573315.1 Amylibacter sp.
GAAGTCGGCGCGGAACTTCGGCTCGGTTCTGCTGGGTATCGAAACAAAAACGCCGGAGGAGTTCCCGGCACTGATGGAGCGCATGGACAAAGCGGGGCTGGCATATCAGGATATCACCGATGATGAGATCCTGTCGCAGTTTTTGATATGACCCAGATGCTTCAGACACAGGAATTCGGTGAGTCCGGCGATCAGCCGGCGCTGCTGGTTGCGCACGGGCTGTTCGGCGCGGGGCGCAACTGGCGTGGGCTGGCCCGCAATCTGGCGAAGGACCGGCGGGTGGTGACGGTGGACATGCGCAACCATGGCGAGAGTTTCCGGCACGCGTCCAACACCTATAGCGACATGGCGCAGGACCTCGCGCGCGTGATCGAAGAACTGGGCGCGCCCTGCGACGTTCTTGGCCATTCCATGGGCGGCAAGGCGGCGATGGTGCTGGCGCTCCGGCACAGCGAACAGGTCAATCGTCTGATCGTCGCCGACATCGCGCCGGTGCCATACGAGCATTCGCAAATCTCCAATATTGAGGTCATGAAGTCGATCCCGATCGAAAAGCTGACCCGCCGGTCCGAGGCCGACGAGATGATGGCGGAGCGAATCGCGGAGCCCGGTGTGCGCGCCTTTCTTCTGCAAAGCCTGATCCTGTCGCCCGACGGCAACCGCTGGGCTTTGAATCTGGATGCGCTGGAAGCCAGTATGGCGGACATCGTGGGCTTTCCCGAGGTGGAAGGCCGCTTTGGCCGGCCTGCCCTGTTCCTGCGCGGCGGCAACTCGACTTACGTCAGGGATGTCCACCGCCCGCAGATCGAGAGCCTGTTTCCGAACGCCAGAGTGGAATCACTTGCCGCAGCGGGGCATTGGCTTCATGCCGATGACCCGCGCGGGTTCCTGGCCTCCGTCAGCCGGTTTCTGGCGGAATAGTCACGCGGCGGCGCCAAAGCTGCAGTGTTTAGGAGCCTCAACCAGAAAAAATGACCGGGATTGGTCGTAGACCGAGATCAGGTGGCTGAGATCGACCTCTTCAGCGCGTCCACCAGCCGCGAGCACTTCGTTTTGCGCGCACAGGCCGGCAAATTCCCTGAAACCCAGGTAGGCGGCGCTGCCCTTGAGGAAATGCATTTTGGACTCCAGCATTCCTGCGCCCGTAATCGAATTTCGCAGCAGTTCGATCTCGCTGTCTACCTCGTCAAGAAAAAGAGCAACGATATTCCGGAACTCTTCCGCGCCGACATCCGTCTCCAATTGTTTTACATAACTCCAGTCAATCATCGTTCGTCTGTTACCTCTGATTCCTCCGGCCGCGCCGTGCTACTCCAACGCTATTTTTTCACAACCTAAGCGGTACTTGAAGCATATTCTTAACCGGTATCGGTTTATAAAACCTATCCCGCGAATTTCACTCTTCTTTAAGCTGTCCGGACGATAACAATTTGTGTGTTCGGATAACTATACAGCAAGATTTAGAGAGTAATTGGTTTAAGAGGTAAACGACAGTGAGTTCCATTCCTACAGCACCCTCCGGTCCATTCAGCAAGATTACCATTCTTGTGGTCGATGACAGCCGCGCCCAGAGAGCCTTTGTCGCAGGTAATCTGAAAAAGTGGGGATTTTCGGTGCAGGAGGCCGCAACCGGAACGGAGGCGCTGAAAATCTGCGAATCCCAACGCATCGACATGGTTCTTTGCGACTGGATGATGCCGGAGATGGACGGGTTGGAATTCTGCAAGGCCTTTCGCGAAATGGAACGGGAGAACTACGGCTATTTCATCCTGCTGACCTCCAAATCCGACAAGAAGGACGTCGCGGTGGGGCTGGACAAGGGTGCCGATGATTTCCTGTCGAAACCTGTGGATTCCGTCGAACTGCGCGCCCGCCTAAATGCGGGGCTGCGCTTGCTGGATATGGAAAACCAGCTTGTTCGGCAGAATGCGAAGACGGAAAAAGCCCTTGGCGAACTGCAGGAACTTTACGAGACCATCGACAGGGATCTGATAGAGGCCGGAAAACTCCAGGATTCGCTGATCCCCGTCCCCGATCGGCAGCTGCCCAACGGCCGGGTCTCGGTGCTTCTGCGATCGGCTGGGCATGTTGGTGGCGACCTGGCCGGTTACTTCCGTTTTTCGCAGGACCGGCTTGCCATGTATTCGATCGACGTATCCGGCCACGGCGTATGCTCGGCATTGCTCGCTGTGCGGTTGGCGGGTTACATAAACGGACAGAACAAATCCCAGAATGTCGCGTTCGAGCAGATGCGGGACGGCTCCTATAGTTTCCGGTCTCCGGAGCAGATCGCGGCTGTTTTGAACCAGAGGTTGCTGACGGAAGTCGACACCGACCTGTACTGTACGCTTGCTTTCGCAGATATAAATCTTACGACCGGGCATGTCCTGCTGGTGCAGGCCGGGCACCCGAACCCGGCCGTTCTGGACGCCAAGGGGGGTGTAACCTACCACGGCAAGGGCGGGTTGCCCGTCGGGGTGGTCGAAGACGCGATTTTTGGAAGAACCGAGTTGATGCTAAAATTCGGCGACCGCCTGATACTTCATACCGATGGCATCGCCGAATGCGAAAATCCGGCTGGCAAGACCTTGGGCGAGGCGGGGTTTCGGAAACTGTTAAAGAAGAACAGTCACAGCAAGGGGCCGGCAATGCTCGACGCGCTTCTCGGTGACCTGCATGCGTATACCGGCAAAGACGAACTGGAGGATGACATTTCCGCCATCGTTTTCGAATTCGGAAACGAGGACGTGTCGGCGAAACCTGTTCAGAGCCGCAAGACCTGACGTGTAAACCAGGCATCGCCGGAGCTGGCGAGCCGAGCGACGGCGTCGCGGGCCTCCAGCCAAACCGCGCTGTGGTATTCTTCCGTAGGGGCACCTTGGCGCAAGGTCGGGTGGGCAAGGTAGACGTGGCAAAGTTTCCGCGCCCAAAGGTCATAGTCCGGCATGTAGGTGTACCGCTGATAAGCGCCGAGGCGTCGGGAAATACGGATTGACCAGCCGGTTTCCTCGCGCACTTCGCGGTGCAGTGCCTGTATCGCGCTCTCGCCGGGATCGATACCTCCGCCCGGAAGCTGGAACTCGGCCAGCGGACGTTCCTGAAACGTCACCAACAGACGGCCTTGCCGCTCCAGCACCGCGTAGGCTCCGGCCCGTTCCGTATATTTCACACCCCTGCGGGGGGCTTCGCCGAACCTCTGCATGGTCGATCCCCGAAATTGTTACCGTTCCGGCAATTGCATCCTGCTCCCAACAACACTATCTGGGCAGGAAACAAAAGGAATTCTTGCTATGACCCAGACAGAAAACCGGACGACGTGGGATGAAACCGTCCTGCCGTTCCAGTTGGATCGCTCTGATATTCGCGGCCGTGTCGCGCGGCTTGACGGAACCCTGAAACAGGTTCTGAAGCAGCATGACTATCCGGCCGATGTGTCGGGGCTGGTGGCCGAAGCGGTGGCCATCACCGCGCTGATCGGCCAGTCGATCAAGCTGCGCTGGAAACTGTCGCTGCAAATCCGCGGGGACGGGCCGATCCGGATTATCGCCACCGATTACTATGGCCCGACCGAGGACGGCCAACCGGCACGGATGCGCGCCTACGCCAGCTTTGACAAAGAGGCGCTGGAGCAGTCGCAGGCCGCGCCCTTCCAGAAAATCGGCAAGGGCATGTTCGCCATCCTGATAGACCAGGGCGAGGATATGACGCCGTATCAGGGCATCACGCCGCTGGCGGGCGGATCGCTGAGCCATTGTGCCGAGACCTACTTCGCGCAGTCCGAACAGCTGCCCACGAAATTCGAGATCATGGTGGCTGAAACCACCGAGCCGGGCCAGAAACCGCACTGGCGCGCCGGCGGGGTCATGCTCCAGCATCTTCCCCAGAACTCAGCGCCCAAGGCGGCGGCGGAGCCGGTGCGCGACGACGGGTTGCTGGCGGCAGAGGACCTGCTGGAGGGCGACGAAAGTGAAAACTGGACCCGCGCGCTGACCCTGCTGGAAACCGTTGAGGCAACCGAGATGATCGGCCCGCTGGTGACGCCGCCGCAGTTGTTGACGCGGCTGTTTCACGAAGAGCAGCCCCGCGTCTTTGATCCGCAGGCGATTACCTTCGGCTGCACCTGCGGCGAGGACAAGGTGCGCCAGTCGTTGTCGATCTATTCCGCCAAGGATATCGCGACAATGACCACGCCCGAGGGGCGCGTCACCGCCGATTGCCAGTTCTGCGGCGCACATTACGACCTCGACCCGAAAACCCTCGGCTTCGAGGCGCAATAGCCGCGACCAAACGACAGGCTTGCGCATCGCGGTCCGGTACGCCATCTAGTGCCTATGACTTGGAATGGACCGACATTTGAAGACCTTGAACGTGCGGTTTTCCGGCTGGAACGCGGAAGGCCGTCGTCGGACTTCGACCTGAACGCGACGGCCAAGCCGGCCGAAGCGGCGCAGAAACGTCCGGCGGCGGTTCTGATACCCGTGGTCGAACGGGACGGTCATCTGTCGCTGTTGCTGACGAAGCGGTCCGCCAAGCTGCGATATCATCCCGGCCAGATTTCCTTTCCGGGCGGCAAGGTCGAGCCGTCCGACCGGGATATCCTGTCCGCCGCCCTTCGCGAGGCGGAAGAGGAAATTGGCCTTGCCGATGCCGAGGTCGAACTGCTCGGCGCCTTGCCGGCGCATGAAACGGTGACCCGTTTCGACGTTTATCCGTTTCTGGGACGCATAAGTCCGCTGTTCGCGCCGCGTCCCTATGAAGGAGAGGTCGCGGAAGTCTTCGAAGTGCCCTTGGCGCATGTTACCCGCGCCGAGAACTTCATTGTGCATGACAGGATGTGGAAGGGACAGGTACGGCGTTATTATGCGGTGCCATACGGCCCCTACTACATCTGGGGCGCCACGGCCCGCATCCTGCGGCAACTGGCCGATACGCTGGATTCCTCCGATGCAGATTAGAGCGCCGTGGCTGACCCGCCCTGAGACCCGCGCGGTCATGGACGCACTGACCAAGGACGGCGCGCGCGCCTATTTTGTAGGTGGCTGTGTGCGCAATACCATCATCGGAATGGAGGCAAGCGACGTGGATATCGCCACCGACGCCTTGCCCGAAACGGTGATTGCCCTTGCCGAGGCGGCGGGCCTGAAAGCCTTGCCGACGGGGATTGACCACGGCACGATCACGGTCGTGTCCGGCGGCATCCCCTACGAGGTCACAAGTTTTCGCAAGGACGTCGAGACCTTCGGCCGCCACGCCGTCGTGGCATATTCCGACCGGATCGAGGATGACGCGGTCCGGCGGGATTTCACCATGAACGGAATCTATGCCGATGCCGAGGGCTGGGTCGTCGATCCGCTGGACGGGCTCGACGACTTGCTGGCGCGGCATGTGCGGTTCATCGAGAATGCCCATGAGCGCATTGCCGAGGACTATCTGCGGATACTGCGGTTCTTTCGCTTCCATGCCTGGTACGGTGACCCTGAAAAAGGCCCGGATCCGGAGGGTCTGGCAGCCTGCGCCGATGCGGCGGCGAATTTGGCCCAACTGTCGCGCGAGCGCGTCGGCGGGGAGTTCCGGAAACTACTGATGGCGTCCGACCCGCGCCAGAGCCTGCGCTGCATGGATGAGACCGGCGTGCTGCAGGCGGCCTTGCCCGGAGCGCGCTTCGACACGGCGGAAAAGCTGATTGGTCTGGAACTCAAGCACGAAAGCACGCCCGACTGGGTGCGCCGCCTGGTTGCACTCGAGGGAGCCGATCCGGTTGAAAGCCTGCGCATGAGCCGGAAAGACGCGGTGCATCTGAAACACCTGCATGCAGGGCTGGAAAGCGACATGGGCCTGCCGGAACTCGCCTACAGGTTCAGCGGCAAGGTCGCCGAGGGCGTGGCCTTGCTGCGATCCGCGGCGCATGGTGATCCGATGCAATGGGACCTGCATGAGCAGATCGAAAGAGGGTTGAAGGCCCGGTTTCCGGTGGCGGCGGCGGACCTGATGGACATGTATTCAGGCAAAGCCTTAGGAGATAATCTTAAGTATTTGGAAAATAAGTGGATTCAGTCAGATTTTAAACTCGACAAAGAGTCTTTGATTGATGACCTTTGAGCAGCTTCTTTCCCTGTTCATGCTGAGTTTCGTCGCGGCTTGGACACCCGGCCCGAACAATGCCCTCGTTGCCAGTTCCGGCGCCAGATTTGGCATACGCCGGACGCTTCCGCATGTCGCCGGCATCGGGATCGGCTTTCCGGTCATGGTGTTGTTCATCGCGCTGGGACTGGGCGAGTTGTTCAAATATTCCAGTTTGCTGCGCGAGGCTTTGCGCTGGATCGGTATCGTCGTTCTGTTATGGCTGTCCTGGAAAATCGCCTTTTCGGGCGGCGGGGCCAAAACCGAGAACCGCGTCAGGCCGTTCACATTCTGGGAAAGTGCGGCTTTCCAGTGGATCAATCCGAAGGGCTGGGTCATGGCAATCAGCATAACCAGCCAATATGCAGGTGGCAGCCGCCCGCTGGCAAACGCCATGATCATCGCCGCGGTATTTGTCTTTCTCGGCTTCACCTCTTCCTTCGGCTGGACGGTATTCGGCCAGCAAATGCAGCGCTGGCTGCAGACGCCGCTGCGGCTGCGTGTCTTCAACGTATCCATGGCGGCGCTGATCCTGCTGTCGGTCTTCGCGATCCTGAGGGCGGAACTCTGATGGGTATCGCTCCGCTGTACTGGTTTGTTTTCGTCGGGCTGTTTTCGCCCGGTCCGAACGTGATCCTGCTGTCCACGTCCGCTGCAAGCTTCGGGGCGCGGGCGACCTGGCCCCATATTGCCGGCGTCGTGCTTGGCGTCGGGATCATCGGTGCGGTGATCGGCCTTGGCACCGGCGCGGTTCTGGAAACGCGGCCGGAACTGGGCCTCGCGTTTCAGGTGATCTCTTTCTTCTGGATACTTTGGCTGGCCTACAGGCTGCTGACCAGTGGCGGCAAGAAGGCCGGCCGGACCGCCCGTCCCTTCCGGTTGGTCGAAGCGGTGCTGTTCCAGTGGGTCAACCCCAAGATCTGGGCAATCGCCTTGGCGGCCTCGGCCGGGTTTTCGCTCGGGCTGCCACCGGTAGAGGAAGCGGTCAGACTGGCCACGGCCCTGTCCGGCATCAACCTGCTGGTGTGTATCTTCTGGGTTTATTCGGGCGCATTGCTTGGGCGCTTGATGCAATCCGAGCGTGCCTGGCGGACGTTCCGGATCGCAATGGCGACGGCATTGGCGCTGTCCGCGCTGGCAGTGATAAGATGAGCGGCAAGAACATGATCGAAGTTCGAATTCATACGCTGGGCCACCTTGGTGACGGGGTGGCGCGGCATGACGGCGAAGAGGTATTCGTGCCCTTTGCCCTGCCCGGCGAAATCGTGTCGGGGGAACTGGATGGAAACCGGATTGAAAAGCCGAAAATCCTGTCGCCCGTCAGCGACCGGATCAAGCCCGCCTGCCGACATTTCAAGACCTGCGGCGGCTGTACCATGCAGCATGCGCGCGACGAGGTGCTGTCGGACTGGAAGCTGGATCAGGTTAAAACGACACTGGCGCAGGCGGGTCTGAAAACCGACTTTCGACCCGTGATGACCTCTCCGCCGCACAGCCGCCGCCGCGCGGTGTTTTCCGGCAGGCGCAGCAAGAGCGGCGCGATCATCGGCTTTCACCAGCGTGGATCGAATGACCTGATCGACCTTCTGGAATGTCCGCTGGTGACCCCGAAAATCTGGGCAGCGACCGAGGGCCTGCGCCCGCTGGTGCTGATGGGCGCGTCCCGCAAGGCAGAGGTCCGCGTGACAGTGACGGATGCCGACACCGGCGTCGATGTCGGTGTGTCGGAGGCAAAAGACCTGAGCCCGCAGCAACAGAACGAACTGGGCCAGATCGCCACGCGGCACGGTTTTTCGCGGATCACGTGGAACGGCGAAGTCGTGGTGCAGGCGCATCCGCCGTATCAGACATTCGGCCGCGCGCAGGTGGTTCCGCCGCCGGGCGCTTTCCTGCAAGCCACGCGGGACGGTGAGCAAGCCTTGCTGGCGGCGGTGACCGAGGCGGTCGGGGAGGCCGGCCAGATTGCCGACCTGTTCGCCGGTTGCGGAACTTTTACCCTGCCGCTGGCTGAACGGGCCGATGTCCTCGCCGTCGAGGGCGAAGAACCGATGATCGAAGCGCTGTTGCAGGGCTGGCGCGCGGCCAGCGGTCTGCATCGGGTCGAGGCCGTGGCGCGGGATTTGTTCCGGCGACCAATGTTGCCTGATGAATTCAAGGGGTTAGACGCGGTGGTGATCGATCCGCCGCGCGCAGGCGCGCAGGCGCAGGTCACGGAATTGGCGCGCAGTCCGATCAACAGGATTGCCTTCGTGTCGTGCAATCCCGCGACCTTTGCCCGCGACGCGCGTATTCTGACCAACGCCGGTTTTACGCTGGACTGGGTTCAGGTGGTGGACCAGTTCCGCTGGTCGGCGCATGTCGAACTGGTGGCGCAGTTCACCCGATAATCAGGCGCGCCGGTTGACGACCGAGGCGATGCCCAGCGTTGCCAGCACCTTGGCCTCGATATCCGCCGCGCTCAGCTTGGCGCTCTCGTACATTGCCGCGGGGCTGTCCTGATCGATGAACGTATCGGGCAGCACCATGGAGCGGCATTTCAGGCCGGTTTCCAGCAGGCCTTCCTCGGCCAGGAAATTCATCACGTGGCTGCCGAAGCCGCCGATGGACCCTTCCTCGATTGTAATCAGAACCTCGTGGTTTTCGGCCAGATCGCGTATCAGGTCATGATCCAGAGGCTTCGCGAAGCGCGCGTCGGCGACGGTCGGGCGCAGACCCTTGGCGGACAGGTTCTCGGCGGCCTTCAGGCATTCCTGAAGCCGCGCGCCAAATGACAGGATTGCGACGCGCTCGCCCTGTTGGATCATTCTGCCCTTGCCGATTTCCAGCGGGACGCCGGTTTCCGGCAGTTCAACGCCGACGCCCTCGCCGCGCGGAAAGCGGAATGCGCTGGGCCGGTCGTCGATTGACGCCGCCGTGGCCACCATATGCACCAGTTCGGCCTCGTCGGCTGCTGCCATCACCACGAAATCCGGCAGGTTGGCCAGAAAAGCGATGTCGAAACTGCCCGCATGCGTGGGCCCGTCTGCGCCGACCAGACCGGCGCGGTCGATTGCGAAACGTACAGGCAGACGCTGGATCGCTACGTCGTGGACCACTTGGTCATACCCGCGTTGAAGGAAGGTAGAATAGAGTGTGCAGAACGGTTTTAGCCCGCCAGCGGCCATGCCTGCGCAAAAGGTCACCGCGTGCTGCTCTGCGATGCCGACATCGAAACAGCGGTCGGGAAAACGCTCGGCAAACAGGTTCAGGCCGGTGCCGTCCGGCATGGCGGCAGTGACGGCGGTGATCTTGTCGTCCTTTTCGGCTTCCTTGATCAGGTTCTCGGCGAAAACCTTGGTATAGCTTGGCGCGTTCGACGGGGCCTTGTGTTGCTTGCCTGAAATCACGTCGAATTTCGAAACGCCGTGATATTTGTCATCAGAGGCCTCCGCCGGACCATAACCCTTGCCCTTCTTGGTCAGCACGTGGATCAGCATCGGTCCGTCGGCGCGGTGCCTGACCGTGCGCAGAACCGCCAGAAGTTGTTCCATGTCATGGCCGTCAATCGGGCCGACATAGGAAAAGCCGAGTTGCTCGAACAATGTGCCGCCGACGGTCAGGTGCTTGACCACGTCATGCGCCCGTTTCGCCCCGTCCTGAAACGGACCGGGCAGCAGGGATACGGCGCTTTTTGCAGCGGCGCGCAATTCCTGGAACGGCTCGCCTGCATAGAGTTTCGACAGGTAGGATGACATGGCGCCGACAGGCGGCGCGATCGACATCTCGTTGTCGTTCAGAATGACGAACAGGCGCTTGCCCATGTGGCCCGCGTTGTTCATCGCCTCATAGGCCATGCCGGCGGAAATGGCCCCGTCGCCAATCACGGCGATGGCGTCGCCCAGTGCCGGCTCGACCGAGCCACCCAGATCATGCGCGACCTTGAAGCCCAGCGCAGCGGAGATCGAGGTCGAACTGTGCGCCGCGCCGAACGGGTCATACGGGCTCTCGGCACGTTTGGTAAAACCGGACAGTCCGCCTCCCTTGCGCAGCGTATTCATTTCGTCCCGGCGTCCGGTCAGGATCTTGTGGGGATAGCATTGGTGGCTGACATCCCAGATCAGGCGGTCGCGCGGTGTGTCGAACACGGCATGCAGGGCCACCGACAACTCCACCACGCCAAGACCCGCGCCAAGGTGCCCGCCGGTCTCTGAAACCGCGCGGATCGTCTCTGCGCGCAATTCACCAGCGACCTGCCGCAACTCGCCGTCGGTCAACCGCCGCAGGTCTGCGGGCGATTTGACCTGATCGAGCAGGGGGGTCTTGGGCCGTTCGTTTGCCACGTCTGTTCCTTTGTCCTTGCGCGGTTCTACCTGTCGCGGCTGATGACGTATTGCGCCACCTGCCGCAGGGTTGCTGCACCTTCGCCGTAGGGCGATAACATATCGCTTGCCTCTTCTACCAGCGATTTGGCCCGTAATTTCGCTGCTTCAAGGCCCAGAAGCGAGACAAAAGTCGCCTTTCCGGCGTCCGCGTCCTTGTTCAGCCGCTTTCCGGCAACCTCGGAATCACCTTCGACGTCCAGAATATCGTCCTGAATCTGGAAAGCGAGGCCCAGCGCGCGGGCGTAATTTTCCAAAGGAGCAGTGTCCGACTGCGCCAGAACGGCGCCCGACGTGGCCGACCATGCGATAAGCGCGCCCGTCTTGTTGGCCTGCAATTCGGTGATCTGGGTCAGGTCGAGCGGCGCAAGTGCCGTCTCCGCCGCGATGTCTTGCGCCTGCCCGAGCACCATACCGTCCGCACCCGCCGCCGCCGCCAAACGGGCCACAAGCGTCAGGCGCACTTCAGGCGAGGGCGATGTTGCCGGATCCGCGAGTATCGCGAAAGCGAGGGTTTGCAAGGCGTCGCCGACCAGAACCGCCGTCGCCTCGTCCCATTTCACGTGGACCGTTGGCTGGCCGCGTCGCAGGGCGTCGTCATCCATGCAGGGCAGGTCGTCATGCACCAGCGAATAGGCGTGTACGCATTCGATGGCAGCGGCGACGCGCAGGGACCGGGTATCGGGGATGTCAAACAGGCGCGCCGATTCCAGCGCCAGATAGCCGCGCAGGCGCTTGCCGCCGTTCAGAACCGCATAGCGTATGGCGTTGCGTAGTTGCGTGTCGTCAGACGCGGGCAGCATTTCGTTCAAGGCTGCCTCGACCAGCGCCGCGTTTCGGCGCAGCAGTTCCGGAAATGGATGGGTCACCGGTCTTCAGCCTTCGACCGGTTTCGTGCCTTCGGGCTTGCCATTTGCGCCGAGCGTGATCTGGGCGACTTTCTCCTCGGCGGCCTTCAGCTTGGCCTCGCAGTGCCGCTTCAGTTCCGCGCCGCGATCGTAAAGGCGGATCGAATCGTCCAGAGCGACCTGAGAGCTTTCCAGCTTGTTGACCAGCGTTTCCAGTTCCGCCATCGCTTCTTCGAAGCTCATGTCCGCCACGGGTTTCTCGGTCATTGGTCGTGCTCCATCAATACTTTTACATGCGCGGCGACAGAGTCCGCCAGCGCTTCCAGATCATAGCCCCCCTCCAGTACCGATACCACGCGCCCGTCGCAAGCCTCGGCCGCGAAATCGCAGAGCAGTCTGGTGACTTCGGAAAAATCCGAAGTCTCGAAGTTCAGCCCGGCCAGCGGATCGTCGCGGTGGCCGTCGAAACCGGCGGAAATCAACAGCAGTTCCGGTTTGAACCTGCGCACCGCCGGCAGGATCGACTGCCGGAAAGCGTTGATCAGGGCGGACCCGTCCGAGCCGGAATTGAGCGGCACGTTCAGGATGTTGTTATGCGCCCCCTGTTCCGACGGATAGCCGCTGCCGGGATAGAGCGGCATCTGATGCGTCGAGGCGAAAAAGATGCTTGGTTCGTTCCAGACAAGATCCTGCGTTCCATTGCCGTGGTGCACGTCGAAATCGACGATGGCGACACGGTCCAGCGCGCGGTTTTGCAGCGCATGTTTTGCGGCGATCGCCACATTGCCGAACATGCAGAAGCCCATGGCGGTGGAGGTTTCGGCATGGTGGCCGGGCGGGCGCGTCGCGCAAAAGGCATTGTCGGCTTCGCCGTCCAAAACCAGATCGACTGCCTTCACCGCCGCGCCGACGCCGCGCAGCGCAGCGTTCAGGGTGCCAGGCGACAGATAGGTGTCGGCATCCAGCGTGACGATGCCACTGTCGGGGATCGCGGCTTCGATCCGGCGGTAATAGTCCAGAGGATGCGCCAGCAAGACCTGATCGACGGTGCCGAGCGGCGCCTCGATCCGGTCAAGGCCAGAGAACTCCAACGCGTCGATCCGGGCCAGAATGGCTTCCAGCCGCTCCACCCTTTCGGGGTGGCCGCTGGGCGTGATGTGGCCGAGGCAGTCGGAATGGGTCAGGAAAGCTGTGGTCATGGGTCAGTCCGGTGCAAGCATGTAACCCGCACCGCGCACGGTTTGCAGGTATCGCGGGTTCTTGGGGTCGGATTCAATTTTCCTGCGCAGGCGGGTGATCTGAACATCGACCGCGCGTTCCTGAGCCTGTCCGTCGTCGCGGCCCAGTTCCTCGACCAGCTTGGCGCGGCTGACCGCCATGTGCGGCGCGGCGGAAAATATTCGCATCAGGGTCGATTCGGTCGCTGTCAGCCGCACGATCTCGTTGCCGCGCCACAGTTCGCCGCGCGTCAGGTCATAGCGGGTGTCGCCCATCTGGATGGTCTTGGGCGGTTCGTTGCTGGGTGCCTCAACCGGAACGCGGCGCAGGATCGCGTTGATCCGCAGCACCAGTTCCTTGGGTTCGAAGGGTTTCGTCAGATAGTCGTCCGCGCCTGATTCCAAACCTAGGATGCGCTCGTGCGCTTCCGCCTTGGCGGTCAGCAGCAGGATCGGCGTCGAAATCTTTTCGCGCAGCGATGTGGTCAGGGTTATCCCGTCCTCGCCCGGCATCATCACGTCCAGTACGATCAGATCGAATTCCAGCCCCTCCAGCAGACGCCGTGCATGCGCTGCGTCGCGCGCCGGCGTGACCCAATAACCGTGGCGGCTCAGGAATTTCTGTAAGAGCGTGCGGATGCGTTCATCGTCATCGACAATCAGTATATGTGCGTCTTGCTGCATACTCGTTCCACCATTCAACCGCTTATAAGCTTCTTAACATAAGAGCGCTTGTCAGGGTCTATGATATTTTCGAGAACGCGGCGGAATCCCTGAACCGCATCCGGGCCGGCGGCCTTGTAGGCGGCGCGCATCCGGTTGCGCTGGGCCATGGAGAGTTGACGCTCCAGCGCGTTGCCTTCCCCGGTCAGATAGAGGTTGCGTTCGCGCCGGTCGGTCTTGCCGACGCGGCTGTCGATCAGCCCGTCGCTGACAAGCTGCCGCAAAACCCGGTTGAGCGACTGCTTGGTGACGCCGAGAATGTCCAGCAGGGCATTGACCGTGATGCCGGGATGCCGGTTCACGAAATGGATGGCGCGATGATGGGCGCGGCCATAGGTGTAATTCTCGAGAATCTTGTCGGGATCGGATGTGAAGCCGCGATAGGCAAAGAACATCAGCTCGATGCCCTGCAACAGCTGGTCATCGGTCAGAAACAGCAGGCTGTCGCCACTGGAATCAGCTCCGGAATGGTCTTGCATGGCGGCTCCTCGCATTTTGTTGGCCCGTTGAAACCAATTTACGTCAGTATTATTGACTTTCCAAGAATCAAATGCTAGCTGACATACTGTTTTGTGCAACTACATGTCAATTTGTCGATAGTTTCGGTAATTTTATTGCGCAAAAAGTTTATGGAAGGGAAAAACCGATGGCTGCTGGCTATGATGATCGCGACGGGCAAATCTGGATGGACGGCAAACTGCTGCCGTGGCGGGATGCAAAGGTGCATATTCTGACCCATGCGCTGCACTATGCTTCGTCCGTGTTCGAGGGCGAGCGCTGCTACAACGGCAAGATTTTCCGCAGCCGTGACCATTCCGAGCGCCTGCGCTTTTCGGCAAATTGCCTCGATTTTGACATTCCCTACAGCGTGGACCAGATCGAAGAGGCGAAGCAGGCGGTTCTGAAAGCGAACAACCTGACCGACGCCTATGTGCGCGCCATCGCCTGGCGCGGCGCCGGCGAAGACATGGGCGTCGCCTCCAAGCGCAATCCGGTCCGCTTCGCGGTCGCCGCATGGGAATGGGGCAACTACTATGGC
>JBFFQS010000048.1:0-14155 GCA_041573315.1 Amylibacter sp.
GAGTAGCCTTGGTCTCTTGCATCTGGGTTACGCTGTCATAGCCATAGGTTTGTGCAGTATTGGTGCTTTCGCCCAAGACATAAGGATCGGCACCTTCAGGATATTTATCCCTAAGATCAACGCCTTCCATGTGCCCGCCAAAGTGGAACGACATGAATGCCACGCCTTCGCCGACCCGTTCGGTGACCATGGCCATAACTTTGACCTTGCCGCCTTCGGGGCCTTCGACCCAGACCTGATCGCCGTCACGGATGCCGATATTGTTGGCATCGCGCGTGTTGATCTCGACGAACATGTCCTGCTGCAGTTCCGCAAGCCAGGGGTTGGACCGTGATTCGTCGCCGCCGCCTTCGTATTCGACCAGACGGCCGGACGTCAGGATGATCGGGTAATCATTGGAGAAGTCGTTCTTCTGGATCGACTCGTACATAGTCGGTACCCGCCAGAACTTCTTGTCCGCATATGTCGGATAATCCGCCACCAGATCGCGCCGGTTGGAGTAGAGCGGTTCCCTGTGCAGTGGCACCGGATCGGGGAAGGTCCAGACGACCGCACGCGCCTTTGCGTTACCGAACGGAGCGCAGCCATGCTTGATCGCGACGCGCTGGATGCCGCCCGAAAGGTCGGTTTTCCAGTTTGTATTCGGTCCGGCCACAGCGTCGATCGCAGCGCGTTCGTCCGCCGTCAGGTCGCCGTCCCAGCCGAGGTCCATCAGCATCTGCATCGTGAACTCAGGGTATCCGTCCTGAATTTCCGACCCGGCGGAATAAACGCCCTCTGCCAGCAGGTTGTCGCCATCACGCTCCACACCGAAGCGGGCGCGGAATGTCAGGCCGCCATCTGCGACAGGCTTGGACATGTCATACAGGTTCGGAGTGCCTGGGTGGTTCATTTCCGGTGTGCCCCAGCTTGGCCATGGCAGGCCGTAGTAGTCGCCGTCCGCCGGACCGCCAACCGCCTGCAAGGTCGTCTTGTCAAACGTCTGCTGGTTGGCCATATGCATCTTAAGCCGCTCCGGCGACTGCCCGGTATAGCCGATCGTCCACATGCCGCGGTTGAATTCGCGGGTCAGATCCTCGACGTTCGGTTCGTCCTCGCCATCCATCGCGATATTGCGGAAGATACGGTCGGAAAACCCGAATTTCTTGGCGAATTTTGCCATGATAATGTGATCGGGCAGGGACTCGAACAAAGGCTCGACGACCTTGTCGCGCCATTGAAGCGACCGGTTCGACGCGGTAACGGAACCGCGCGTCTCGAACTGTGTGGATGCCGGCAGCAGGTAGACCCCGTCGGTCCGGTCGTGCATTACGGCCGAGACGGTCGGATAGGGGTCCACAACGACAAGCATGTCGAGTTTTTCCATCGCCGTCTTCATCTCCGTTCCGCGGGTCTGGCTGTTGGGAGCGTGACCCCAGAGAACCATTGCCCGCACGTTATCCGGCTGGTCGATGTTTTCCTTGGCTTCCAGAACACCGTCGATCCAGCGGCTGACGGGGATACCTTTCTCAAGCATGATATCTTCGTCGTGGAACCGGCCCTTGAGCCAATCGAGGTCCTCTTCCCAGACGCGGGCCCAGTGCGCCCACGATCCGGCTGCCAGACCGTAATAGCCGGGCAGTGTGTCGGCCAGAACGCCGAGGTCGGTTGCGCCCTGCACGTTGTCGTGCCCACGGAAGATGTTGGTGCCGCCGCCGGCGGTTCCCATGTTCCCCAGCGCGAGCTGCAGGATGCAATAGGCGCGGGTGTTGTTGTTACCATTGGTGTGCTGCGTGCCGCCCATGCACCAGATGACGGTGCCGGGACGGTTGTTGGCCAGCGTCATCGCGACACGGCGCAACTGGGAACCCGGAACGCCGGTGACGCGCTCGGTTTCTTCGGGCGTCCATTTCTTCACCTCGTCGCGAATCTGGTCCATTCCCCAGACACGCGTTCGGATGAATTCCTCGTCTTCCCAGCCATTTTCGAAGATGTGGTACAGGATACCCCAGATCAGCGCGACGTCGCTGCCCGGACGTAGCCGCACATACTCGTCGGCATGCGCCGCCGTGCGGGTAAAGCGGGGATCGCAGACGATCAGAGGCGCGTTATTTTCCTCTTTTGCCTTCAGGATGTGCAGCAGGGAAACAGGGTGCGCTTCGGCAGGGTTGCCGCCGATTACAAAGATCGCCTTGGACTTGTGGATGTCGTTGTAGCTGTTGGTCATGGCGCCGTAGCCCCATGTGTTGGCCACACCGGCAACGGTGGTGGAGTGGCAGATACGCGCCTGATGGTCGACGTTGTTCGTGCCCCAGTAGGCGGCGAACTTGCGGAACAGATAGGCCTGTTCGTTGCTGTGCTTGGCCGATCCGAGCCAGTAGACCGAGTCCGGTCCGCTTTCCTCGCGGATACTCATCATGCCGTCGCCGATCTCGTTGACCGCGTCTTCCCAGCTCATGCGCTTCCATTCGCCGCCTTCGAGCTTCATCGGGTATTTCAGGCGACGTTCGCCATGGGCGTGCTCGCGAACGGCCGCACCCTTGGCGCAATGCGCGCCGAGGTTGAACGGGCTGTCATAGCCGGGTTCCTGTCCGATCCAGACGCCATTATCGACCTCTGCGACCACGGTACAGCCGACGGAACAGTGCGTGCAGACCGACTTGATGGACTGGATCGCGGAATTCATCGAGGTTTGGGCCGAAGCCTTTGTTACCGAGCCGCCCATAGCGCCCATTGCAGCCAGTCCGCCGACGGCCAATCCCGATCCGCGAAGGAACGAACGGCGGTCAACAGACTTTTCTGCTACCCTGGACAGGAGGCTTGCCCGTTGGGGGCGTGTTGCTACCCCGTTGGTCTTTTTCCTGAGCATTATTATTCTCCATTGCTGTTTGGCAGTATAGCCAAGTTTGCCATGTACTCTTGCCGTGCAGCGTTCCGGATGCCTTGCAACCAACCGCCGCTATCGAAACCTCCGCTAGAAGCGGGCGCTATCGAAATATGCCTTCGTATGGGCGGTATCCCGCAGGCCGTCGCCGGACTGCTGGTCGAGTTCTGATGCTTCCGCGGTCTTTCCTGTCAGCGTCACCGCCGCGGCCGGAGCCGCAACTGTCGCCAGTTTCAGGAAATCCCTGCGGCTGTTCTCGCCGTCCTTCTCTTTTTTGGTCATTCGACTTCTCCTTGTTGTGGATGGCCTGACGGCCGTCCGGTGTTACGGCCGGTCAGTGGCGGCCATCCTGAATGCTTGTTTCTCGATTTCCATGAACACGCGGCCTATCGCGCCGACGGGTGCGTACAGGACCGAACCCTTGGCGCCTTCCAGATCGGCAAAGAAATGCCCGGCCCAGGGGCCGATATGCCGGTTGAAAAACTCTTTCTGGCGGTCGAGCGATGCCGGCTTTCCGAAACGGCCGGTAATCATGCCCGCCATCATCTCGCAGAGGCTGGCGATATTGTCCTCTGGCTCGAAGACATTCGCGGCGCGGGAAATTTGCAGGCTCGCCATGTCGTTGCGCAGCACCGCAAGCGGCTTTTCATTCAGAAAGCCGGTCAGGTAATAGCTGGCATAGGGCAGCAGTTCTCCGCGGCCGACCCCGATGAACAGGGCATTAAACTCGCTCTCTGCGGCCTTTTCGCCGCGGGATGCGGCTACGCGGGCCAGTGACGTAATCGCCGAGCCCAAATCCGTTTCGTCGCCGGTCAGTGCCGCTGTCTTTTTCAACAGCGCTTTGCTTGGTGGCGCGGACAGCAGAACGCCGAGGTAATCATAGAGGTCGGCGCGAAGCTGGTCTTCCTCTGCAATTTTTACGTCCGATGCGTTGTCCAGCATCAAGTCCTCCAAATGCGACCGCCTCCGCGGCCTGATCCCTAAGTGTTAGCCTCAACGACAAACCGCATCCGCCTTATCGGCGATGCGACAGCCATTTCGACTTCTTCCATTTCATGCCCAGAGGCGTCGTGTGCTTCCGCCTGCGCCGCTTCCCCTGTTTCCGCTTCCTTGACTTCCTCTACCGGAACCTCTTCAGCCACCGCGGTTTCGAAGGGGCCTTCCTTTTGCTCCTCAAGCCGCGCCAGTTCCTCGACATGTTTCATGAGGCCCTTGCCGACCTGATAGGTTGTCTGGATCACATCGCCGGAAAGTCCCGCCGTTCTGAAATCCTCGGCGTAGTCAACCAAGCCGTCCAGATTGGCCAGCACCGGATTGCTGACCCACAGTTTGCGCAGCGCGCGGTTGCGCAGGCGGGCCGGAACGGACTTTGACATGAAGGCGGAAAAATCGTCACCGGCATCCAGTGTGTCGGGATCCGGCAGGTCGAGTTCCTCGAGCAGGCCGGCATCATCCTTTTGTTCCTGAACGGCCAGCGCTTCGGCTTCCTCTGCGCGCATGCGCAGTTCCGCTTCTTGTCTGGCTTCGGCTTCGACCGCTTGCTTGCGGCGGCTCCAGAACGTCTGGCGAACGGTCATTGCGGCTCCTCCGTGCGGTGAGAAGCCGGAGCGCGATAGACGTCTGTCGTCTGTTTGATGCGCGGGTCGCCAATACCGTCCTGAACACGGTCGATACGGCTCTTGTCGCGCTTGCGCTTGATAAAGACCTCGTCGTGATGATGCTGTTCGATGAAGGCGGTAATCCACGCGATCAGCGCCTCCGGCATTGAAACGGGCTCAACGATATCTTCGCCATTGTCCGTGTAATCCTGTGCCTCGTAAGGCGAGGCGGTGACCGTCAAAAGGTCCAGAGGGCGCGTTTCGCTTTCGTGCAGCGGTGTGCGCATGATGACATAGAGTTTCGGGATGTCGCAGGAGATTGCGGTCAAATAGGCTTCGGTCTCGGCGCGGTGGAGCGTCAGGGGCAGGGTGCCGGCGTGGAAATCGATGGTCTCGCCGTCGCGGCGCATCACTGCCCAATCGGCTTGCGGTGCTCCCGGTATGACAGCGACGGCGCGCCAAATCCTACGAGCCCACTTCGTGACGCCCGGCGTTTGCCGGACGACAACGCCAACGGGCATTGTTGCAGTCCTGGAATTCAAATCTCTCTCCCTATCCGGCCCTTGAAATCCGAGGGATTCCGAACCGGTTAACTAATTAAGACGCGAGAGTTGCCACTGCTCAAAGTAAATTTTCGTTGAAACGGGTGCCTTGAGAATGAAACGTTGCGGTATGGACATTTTGTCCATATTTAAATTGCTGCATGTGATCGATTTGGACAAAATGTCCACTTTTGACCAAAGTGCCGCGTCCATTTCAAACACGCCCTGTTTCCATGGCTCCGGGCGCGCGAATCGAGACTTCGGATGCTCTGAGTGAAATGCTTTTCAGAATGCGGATTGGCGGAGCTTCGGGCCTTTGCGAATATTCAGACTGGCCGGCCGCGTGAATCCACCTAGGTCTGCTTCAGAGAAGAAACGCGCTTTACGCGCCTCGATTTTCGTGACTAAGGTAAAGCGCCCCGGGCCATGGATTATTGGGAAATCAGACTTGGAAAAGTTAATGCGGAAATGTCACTACGATGTCTAAAACACTGATTTTATGTGATTGTGCTGGATCGCAGCCGCTCGCGCCGAAGTCCTTTGCCGGGGTCGCTGGCGTCCGCTGCTCGCGGGTTCACACGGCTCTGTGCACGACAGAATCGGCAGCGGCTTCGAAGCTGATCGCCGGGGGCGACGCGATTGTCGCCTGTCTGCAGGAACGTGCAGTGTTTGAAGAACTGGCCGCTGAACTGGGCGTCGAAGCGCCTGACTTTGTCGATATTCGCGACCGGGCGGGATGGTCGGACGAAGCCGAAAAATCCGGTCCGAAAATGGCTGCTCTTGTCCGCGATGCGCTGTTGGAACGACCTGCGGGCAAAACCGTCGATGTATCGTCCGAAGGCCTGTGCCTGATCATCGGTTCCGCCGATGCGGCCGTATCAGCCGCAGAGCAGCTCTGCGAGTTGCTGGGTGTGACTGTTCTGCTGCCTGACGGCGACGACTTGCCGGTCAGCCGCGCCTATGACGTGACCACCGGAACGCTGCGGTCTGTCAGGGGAACCCTTGGCGATTTCGAAGTGAAAATAGACAGTTTGCGGCAGATAGAACCCGGCGGACGTGGCGACTTGCGCCTTGGCGATCCACAGAATGGCGCGGTATCGAAATGCGATATCATCCTCGATCTGACGGGCGGCACGCCGTTGTTTCCGGCACCGGAAAAGCGCGACGGCTATCTGCGGGCGGATCCGCGCGACCCGTCTGCGGTCGCGAAACAGGTTTTCGAGGCCTCTCACATGGTCGGCACTTTCGAAAAACCGCTGTTCCTGAACTATGACGAGAACATCTGCGCCCATTCGCGTGCGGGCAAGACCGGTTGCACCAAGTGCCTTGACGTCTGCCCGACCGGCGCGATCCTGCCGGATGGCGACCATGTCGCCATCGATCCGATGGTTTGCGCTGGCTGTGGTGCTTGCAGCGCGCTGTGCCCGTCGGGCGCGATCAGTTACGACGACCCGCCGGTTTCGTATGTCTTCCGCCGCATCAACACGCTGGCCGAGGCCTATCAGGCGGCCGGCGGTGGTACGCCACGCCTGCTGGTGCATGACGGCGAGTTCGGGGCCGAGATGATTTCCCTGTCGGCGCGGTTCGGGCGCGGCCTGCCGGCCGATGTCATCCCGATGGAGGTCGATGCGCTTGCAGGTTTTGGCCATGCCGAAATGCTGGCGGCGCTGGCGACCGGCTTCGGTTCGGTGCATATCCTGTTGTCGCCGAAATCCGATCGGCCGGTTATCGCGGGCGAAACGCTGCTTGCCAATGCCATCGCCGGCAAGGACCGGATCGTCGAGATAGACGTGAGCGACCCCGACATGCTGTCAGAGCATTTATACGGCTTCGAGGCATTCGCCGGCCTCACGGACACAATCCTGCCGCAGGGCGGGCGCCGTGATGTGACCCGTCTGGCCGCCAAGGCTTTGCATCCGGACGCGGATGCCCCGATCGACCTGCCGGAAGGCGCGCCCTATGGTGCCGTTCTGGTCGATACGGATGCCTGCACACTTTGCCTGGCCTGCGCCTCGCTTTGCCCGTCCGGCGCGCTCGGCGACAATCCCGACATGCCGCAGCTGCGGTTTCAGGAGGATGCCTGCCTGCAATGCGGACTTTGCGCGAATATATGCCCGGAAAACGCCATAACGCTCAAACCGCGGATGGACCTGTCGGATGCGGCCTATCGTCAGACCGTGGTTCACGAGGAGGAACCCTTTGCCTGTATCGAGTGCGGGGCTCTGTTCGGCGTTAAGTCGACAATCGAGCGGATCGTGGCGCAACTGGAGGGCAAACACTCGATGTTTGCAGCTTCGGATTCCGGCAAACTGATCAAGATGTGTGACACTTGCCGGATAAAGGCGCAGTATAAATCCACGGACAATCCATTCCAACTGGGAGAACGTCCAAAAACGCGCTCGACAGATGACTATCTGAAGCCGCGCAAAGACCACTGACATTGAGTAAACGGAGGCAAAGCCATGAGTGAAGAATTCAATATGTCCATGAGGAAGTTCCTGAAACAGGTCGGCGTGACCTCTCAGCAGGCGATCGAGGAAGCCATGCGGGATGCCGGCGAAGCAACCACCAAGGGCAAGACCTTCAATGCCCGCATGGTGCTGACAGTAGATGGGCTGGACCTCGAACATGTCGTCGAAGGCAAGATCGCGGGCGACAGCTAGTATGTCCGTAACCCGTGAAAGCGTACTTGATACGCTTGGCAAGATTACCGATCCGATCAGCAGGAAGGACCTCGTCACCGCGGGCATGGTGCGGGCGCTGACGGTTGCCGACGGGGCGGTGCGCTTCGTTCTGGAAATCGATCCGGCCCGAGCCAAGGCCATGGAGGCGGTTCAGGCGGAGGCGACCGAGGCGCTGAAGGCGCTGGAGGGCGTGACCAACGTGTCCGTCGTGATGACGGCGCACAGTGCCGCCGCCCCGCCGCCGGATCTGGGGGGCGGCAAGAAGGCCGAACCCATTGGCCCGCAAAAGATACCGGGCGTAGACCGGATAATTGCGGTTGCCTCCGGCAAGGGCGGGGTAGGCAAATCCACGGTATCGGCCAATCTGGCGGCAGCGCTGGCCGCAGAGGGCCGCCGGGTAGGGCTGCTCGACGCCGACGTCTATGGCCCTTCGCAGCCGCGGATGCTGGGTATTTCCGGACGGCCTTCATCGCCTGACGGCACGACTATCCTGCCGCTGCGCAATCATGGCGTGACACTGATGTCGATCGGTCTGCTGACGCGGGACGACGAGGCCGTTGTCTGGCGCGGCCCGATGCTGATGGGCGCTTTGCAGCAGATGTTGAACCAGGTCCAATGGGGTGCGCTGGACGTGCTGATCGTCGACCTGCCGCCGGGCACCGGCGACGTGCAGATGACACTTGCGCAAAAGGCCGAGGTCACGGGCGTTGTCATCGTGTCGACACCGCAGGATGTCGCATTAATTGATGCACGTAAAGCATTAGATATGTTTAGCAAACTTGGAACACCTGTTATCGGGATGATCGAGAACATGTCGACCCATATCTGCTCGAAATGCGGCCATGAGGAACACGTCTTCGGGCATGGCGGCGTTCAGGCCGAGGCCGCCAAACTGGGTACGCCCTTCATGGGAGAGATCCCGCTCGACATCGATATTCGCCTGGCATCGGACGGAGGAGCTCCGATCGTGGTTTCCAAGCCGAATTCGCCGCAGGCGCAGGCTTTCCGGAAAATTGCCCGAAAGATGATCGAAGACGGACAGGCATGAACGCGGAACCGACGTTCCCGCCCCTGCTCAAAGGGGTGGAGGTGGATATTGGCGACGACCCTTTCGAGGCGGCGATCGAACTCGCGGACGCGGGATGCGACGCGGGCATCGTTACCTATGACATAACGCGGGAATACCTCCGCGCCGCGATCATTTTCGCGCCCGAAGTTCCCCTGAGCGAAGCCATGGCGATGCTGATAGCCTGCGGCATCGGCTTTGCGAATGCGCTGGGGGCGCTGAGCCCGCCTGAGGTTGCCGTTCATCTGGGATGGGACGGTACGATTTACGTGAACGGCGCGACCTGCGGCAAGCTGAGCGTGGCGTCGAACGTGTACGACCCGGAGGAACAGCCCTACTGGCTGGTCGTGGGGATGAGTGTGGCTCTGTTTCCCGCGAGCGATCTGGAGGGCGGCGAGACCCCGGACGAGACGACTTTGTTTCAGGAGGGCTGCGATCAGGTCGGGCCGGTGCAGTTGCTGGAAAGCTGGGCGCGCCACACGCTGGTCTGGATCAACCGCTGGACCGATGACGGGCCGGGGCCGCTTCATGCCGAATGGAGCGGCATGGCCTACGGTTTGGGTGGCGGTATCACGACCGATGTCGCGGGCGAAACGGTCACGGGAAAATTTATCGGTGCGGACGAAGTTTTCGGGATGTTGATCAAAACGAATACCGGTACAGTGGTCAAACCTCTGACCGAACTGCTATACGAGGATGAACTGGAATGAAACTCGCGCGTGCCATCCATTTTGACGAAAGCGACCGCAACATCTTTCATATTGCCGCGCGTACCGGCGAATGGACGATCAGCGGCGGTTTCGAGTTTTCCGACTGGTCGGAGGCCGACTTGAAAGGCAAGAACCGTCAGGCCTTCGCCAACGGCTGGCTGGGTCTCGAGACCTTTGGCCGCGTGACCTTCGTTGCGGTCACGACGATTGAACAGGCCGAGGTCGATGCGCTGGCCAATCGGCTGGCGGAGCATTTCGTGGCGGTATACGGCGCGCCGTCGCTGGAGCTCGCCCTGCCGGTGGCGCGGCAAGAGCTGGAGCATGCGCTCGATCTGTGCGAAGACCACGACCCCAACACGTTGCTCGCGGTCAGCCGCGAACTGACCCAAGCGGGCGTGAGGGAGGCGTACCGCGCCATCAAGAGCGAAGAAGCCGATATAATGCAATTCGCCGTGCATGGATCGCTTGACGATTAAATTTGCTCGCGTACCGGCATCCAGATTGCGAAACTGGCGCCTTGGCCTTCGCGGCTGTCCACTGAAATTTTCCCGCCATAGCGGTTGATGATCGTTTTGGTGATCGACAGCCCAAGGCCCGTGCCCTCGCGTTCCTTGGTCGTGAAGAACGGGTCGAATATCTTGCTGACGAGCTCCCTCGGAATGCCCTTGCCGGTGTCTGATACCTCGATGACGACGCCGTCGCTGCCGTCGTCGCTGCTGTTGTATGTTCGCAGGGTCAGGGTCCCGCCCTGCGGCATTGCATGGATGGCGTTGACGATCAGGTTGATCAGAACCTGCTGCAGTTCCGTTCGGTTTATCAGGATCGTGCCCGTCGCGGCGTCATGCCGTATTACCTTGATCCGCCCCTTCTGCAACAGGTGCTGGACCAGCACCATACAGTCGTCGAGCGCCTGTTTCGGAGCCTGATTTTCAAGAGAGCCCGAGAATTCATCCGGCCGCGCGAACTGCAATAATTTGCTGACCAGAACGGTGACGCTGTGAATTTGTTCGTCAATGAGGTTCAGTTCCGTTTTGATCTTCTCTGCCTCCTGCCGGGTCTCTTCGCGAATGACGTCAAAATTGCCCTGAATGACGGCCATTGGATTGTTGATCTCATGGGCGATCCCGGCGGTGATTTCTCCGATCGCGGCCAGCTTCTCGGATACCACCAGTTGCTTGGTCGTGGCTTCCAGCCGCTTGTTGGCCTCGAAAAGCTCGCTGGTGCGTTCTTTTACGCGGTCGTTCAGTTCATCCGCTTGTCGGCGGAGCTTGCTGTCGCGCTCTTGTATCTGACGCAGCAAGTGGTCCAGATGCGATGCGACGCGGCCGATCTCGTCCTCGCTGGGCGGCAGGCCGGTGCGGGCGCTCAGGTCGCCTTTTTCCACCTTTGAGATGGTGCCCAGCATCTTTTCCAGCGGCCGGAAGATCGACCCTGCCCACCGCAAAAAAATGGGAACGGACAGGATAACCACCAATAACATAGCCCCGATGATTGAATACAGCGTCTGCGCCTTCGCCGTGCGGTAAGGCGTGTCCAGAAAACCGACATAAAGCATGCCGATCCGTTTTCCGTAGCTGTCCACCACCGGTTCATATGCCGATATGTACCAATCATTCACCACGAATGCCCTGTCGAGCCAGACTTCGCCCTGACCCAGAACCGTGTTGCGGACAATGGCTGAAACGCGTGTGCCGAGTGCGCGGACATTTTCGAACAGGCGCACGTTCGTGCTGATCCGGACATCGTCCAGAAACAGCGTGGCCGTGCCGATGCTGCCAGCAGTAAGGCTGGCGGCGGGGTAGACAAGATCGTTGATCGTATCGATAAAGTCGAGGTTCCTGTTCAGCAGAATGCCACCGACCAGCGCGGCAGGTTTACCCCCGAGCATGACCGGAGTGGAGGTGTGGACAACCATTCCACGTGTCTCGACGGTGCGCTCTGTGGGCACCGCGGCCAAAGTTGGCAGCAGATCGATCCGCGCCTTCGCTGCCAGATCGGGTGACAACCGCTCCAGGTCGGCGGCGGGAAACAAGTCGATGGCGGTTAGCGGGCGTCCGGACAAGGCCGATGCCACGACCGGCCAATCGGAAAAATGGCCCTCGTCGTGGAAATCCGGGTATCCGCCCGCGGCACCGGATTTCTGAAGCAGATAGAGAAAGTCGAGTCCGAGTTCGTTCCGTTGCCGGTCGAGGAATTTCGTTATCGCTTCGGTGTTCCCACCGCCGATCGTCCGCTCGAAGGCGACCGAATTGCCAAGCGCCTGAACCCGTTCTCCGCTGGTTTCCAGAATGCTGTCGAGGTACTGGTGTGCGATCGTCAGTTCGCCGTTCACCTTGGCGATCAGCAACTCGTCGAACTTACTGGACCAGCGCGCGATGGTTGCGCCGAGCAACAGTGGCAAGACCACCAGCATTGGCAAGATGGCGATTACCAGCAGCCGAACACGCACTGACGAAATCCATGCGGGCCGCAGGCGGTCCGTGTCGTCTGTGCGGCTGTCAGTCATTCCACATCGCGCATTTGCGGTCGATCGTCTTGCGCGATATCCCCAGACGGCGCGCGGCCTCGGCCCTGTTGTTTCCGCACTCCTCGATAATTTTCAGGATGTGCTGGCGTTCGACCGACTGAAGAGTGTCGTCATCCGCTTTGGTGTCAGCCTCGAACGTGCTTTCGAATCCGGGAACGAACTCACCCAGAATTAGCGATCGCTCGATGAGATTGCGCAGTTCGTGAATGTTTCCCGGCCAGTCATACCTGGACAGGCCTCGCCGGATCGAGCTCGACAGTTTCAGCGGCTTGACGCCCAGCTCGAACGAAATCTCGTTCATGAATTTGTCTGTCAGTTCCTGAACATCTTCCAACCGCTCGCGCAGGGGCGGCATTTTGACGTGCAGAACATTGATGCGATAGAAAAGGTCGGCCCTGAAACGCCCTTCATCCACCGCCCTGCGCAGATCGGAGTTGTCGGCGAACACGAAGCGGACATCAACGGGCACTTCACGTTCCGAGCCGACGGGGCGGATACGCTTGGTTTCTATGACGCGCAGCAACGCGCTCTGGAATTCAAGCGGCAGGCTCGCGATCTCGTCCATGAACAAGGTTCCGCCGCTGGCATTCGGCAACAGGCCTTCGCGCCGGTTATCATCGTCGCCGTCGCTGTCTTTGACATGGCCGAAGAGCTCTATCTCCAGCATGTTGTCAGGGATTGCGGCGCAGTTGACGCTGACAAACGGCATATCGGCGCGTTCCGAAAGCGCATGCAGCGACCGTGCGGCAACTTCCTTTCCGGTTCCGGGCTCGCCGGTGAAAAGGACTGTGCTGGGCAGCGGGGCCACGCGTTGCAGCGTTTCCCGGATCGCGGCAATCTTCTTGGACTTGCCGATCAGGCGATTGCTGCGCCGGCTTTCCTTCTCGCCGGACTGCAATTCGTGGCGCAGCAGGAAGTTTTCCCGGCGCAGATGAATGCGGTCGATGCAGCGCGCCACGGCGTTCAATATCTGGTTGGATCGGAATGGCTTGAGCACGAAATCGACGGCGCCGGCCTGAAGCGCCCGGATCGCGGTTTCCAGATCGGCAAAAGCGGTGATCAGGATGGCATCGGCGAAAAACCCGACCTTGCGCTGTTCGCGCAGCCAGTCGACGCCGTTCTTTCCCGGCATGACATTGTCCAGTATGACAACATCGAAATGCCCTTCGTCCAGAAGCCGCGAGGCCTCTTCGGTATTGGCCGCTTCCGATACCTTGCGGCACCGGGGCTTCAGGATCTTGACCAGAAAATTCCGCATGCCCGGTTCGTCATCGACGACAAGGATAGACGCTTGCGACAGCCAGGGGCCGAATTCCGGCCCCGTCGACAGGTCTGCTAGCTGCGATTTTTCGGGCATCGTACCTCCAACTCGATAAACCTTCACACCATTGAATGTTAATCATGAAACGCGCGTTGGACAAACCGAATTCTGCCAGCGCCGGGTGGCGGGATCAGTCCAGCGTCTGGCGGTAACGCTTCAGGGCGACGGCCACGATAACCAGCATGATGATGCTGATCGCGAACATGTCGTTGGCGATGTCGGCCAGCTGCGCGCCCTTCAGCATGACCTTGCGGGTCAGGCGCAGGAAATGTGTGGCGGGAATGGCCGTTCCGATCGCTTGCGCCCAGCCGGGCATGCCCGCGAAGGGAAACATGAAACCCGACAAGAGGATCGAAGGCAGCAGGGTGAAAAAAGATATCTGCATCGCTTGCATCTGCGACTTGGCGACCGTCGAGATCAGGAAGCCCAACGCCAGATTGACGACGATGTACAGGTTGAACCCGACGAAAAAGGCGAACGGGCTCCCTATAAAGGGCACGTCAAACAGGAAACGGGCCGCCACCAGAAACACCAGCGTCTGGATGTAGCCGACCAGCACATAGGGCGTGATCTTGCCGAGCATCACCTCGAGCGGCCGCACCGGAGTGGCAATCAGCGCCTCCATCGTGCCGCGTTCGGTCTCTCGCACGATGGCGACGGCTGTGATCATGACCATGGTCATGGACAGGATGATACCCAGCAGGCCGGGCACGATGTTGGTCGAGGTCCTGCCCTCGGGGTTGTACTGTTTGTGCACGGTCACGGAAAATGGCGGCGGGGCGCCGGCTGCGTAGCGCAGGGTGCCCGTCAGCGTCTGGCGTACCGCCGCATCCACAATGCCGGA
>JBFFQS010000049.1:0-14150 GCA_041573315.1 Amylibacter sp.
CGTGAGCCTGTTCGGCGGTCGCGGTTCCATCCACGCAGCCTTGCTGGGCGCGCTTGTCATTGGGTCCGTCCAGAATGGCCTGAACCTAATGGGCGTCGAGAACGAGATACGTTTGATCGTGACAGGTCTGTTGCTGGTGCTGGCGGTATCGATCGACAAGCTGATCGAAAGATTCACAGGTCAGCAAGCTTTCTGAGCATTCGCGGCAGCATGGTTCAAGGACAATGTGAGTGACCGGCTAACCCTGTTGGCTAAGGGCTGCAGCTTCAAGAATGCGGGCGTAAGACTGACGTCCTTGCGCAAAGGTATTTTGATGGTTTTTGAGCGTCAATGACTACTTCCTCGACATGTTGTACGCGAAGTTAAGAAACGGTAGCTTTGTCCGCATAGCGGTCGTCCAAAGTTTGTCCCGCAGGTCCAACTAAGCCACTCGCCGAAGTTTTGTGCCCTGCGCGCGAATGGTTATCACGCAGGGGTGCTTAAAAAAGGGTGGGCAATCAGACCGCGTGACTTTAGGCTTTCCGCCATGCAGCCGATTTTCGGCGCGGACAATGAAGGAACACAAATGTCAATCTCACTGCAAGTCTTTTATCCTACTGACGGCGACACCACATTCGACCACGAATACTTCACATCCAGTCACATGACTCTTGTTGGCGAACATATGGGTCCATTTATCGAGAGTACATTGGTCATTAAGGGACTGGCCGGAGGTCCTGACGTGCCTCCGGGTTTCCATGTCGTTAATACGTTGATATTTTCCGACCAAAGCGCACTTGATCAAGCCTTAGCCGCGGCCGGGCCAGTACTTGCGGATATCAAGAATTACTTCAACGGCGAGCCGCAGATGTTGATCGGCTCCGTAGCAGCCTAGGCATTTTGTTCCGTGTGGCGTTGTAAAACTATTTGTTACAGTGGCTGCACGGAACGCCAAGGCGACGCAACCCTCGGCTACACAGGCTCTGACAATCGGTTTTGGACCGGCTAAAGCAATCGTTGATTCAACGGCATCTTTGTCCTCATAGCGGACATTGGGTCAGACTTGCGTTGAACTTTCTACCATCACTCGGTTGAACAGATATCGCTTCAAGTCAGATCATGCTATTGGCTGAATGGATCAGAGGGTGGGGATTGGCATGTCGGACGTAACGGTCATTGGATCAGGCGCGATGGGTTCCGCAATTGCGCGCAGGTTTCTGGCGGAGGCGCTGAATGTAACGGTTTGGAACCGGACACCGGCAAAGGCGCAAGCCTTGGTGGCCGATGGTGCCGTTGCCGTCGGCAATCTGTCAGAGGCCATAAGGGCAAGCCAAAGGATTGTGGTCTGCGTTATTGATTACACCGCGAGCAATCAATTGTTCGAACAGCCGGGAATTGCCGATGCGCTGGACGGACGTTCGGTGATCCAACTAACCGGGGGAACTCCTGCGAACGCCGCACAAGCTGGCGATTTTATGCAGGAGTGCCAAGCTGATTACCTTGACGGCGCGATCATGTGTTATCCTGCTGACCTCGGCGGCAAAGCTTCGCAGGTTCTCGTTGCGGGCCCCAAGACAGAATACGAAAAGTGGACTGGCACACTTTCCTGTCTGGCTCAGGATTTAAGATATGTTGGAGCGAATGTCCGCGCAGCGAAAACCCTCGACATGGCTTTGTTATCCCGATTTGTGGGACTCAAGTTCAGCGCGTTGCACGGCGCACATATTTGCGAATCCGAAGGGGTAAGTCTCTCGGAACTCGCAGGTCTTCTGCCCGAAGGTGACAATGCCCGGCGGATGATCGAAACGATTGCCAGCGATGACTTCACTCTGCGCCCCGGTTCGGCCAGTGTCGATGTTGCAGCGGCCGTCTGGGCAGCCATGCAGTCCCAGGCCAAATCAAGGGGAATAAACAGTGAGCTTCCAGACCTGTTCTTGAGGTGGTGCAAGGCAGGTGCCGATAAGGGCTGGGGGAACTTGGACAACGCCTGTCTGATTAAGGTGTTGCGCGATACGAAGGGAGGCTGATTGATTGGCAAATCGGTCCGCACAGTGGCAATCGGCTTGTGTTCGCGGCCAAGGTCCGTTCCGAACCCTAAGCAGGCAAGGTAGATTTGCGTCTTAAATCGAGTAATTGACCGCGCTGAAAACCGGAGCTTTCGCGGTCGCCTGAACTTTCCGTCTTCTGGACGGAAATCACTTCAGTCGCTAGGCTGCCAAATGAGAAGCCCGACCCGCGCGTGCTTGGGACGCCCCGGCAAGGTGCCTTTGATTTTAATATTCGTCCAACCATGGAGAGAGCGATGGAACATCCGGCGGCAAAGTTAGTCAAGCGAGCTGAACGGTCGTATCGGGGTGTCCTGACGACGCCGGAGCGTTGGGAAACATGGACGCCGCGCGACGGCGATGTCCTGGTCTGCACGCCTCCCAAATGCGGCACCACCTGGACTCAAACGATGATCGCCATGTTTCTCAACAATGGGACGGACTTGCCCGAGAGCGTCTCGGTTCTATCACCCTGGGTCGATGCTGCCCTTGGGGATGAAAGCGAAGTTGCTGCGACACTGGAGCGCCAAAGTGGCCGAAGGGTCGTTAAAACGCACACACCGGCCGATGGATATCACGTCTGGGATGGTGTGACGGTCATCGCCGTCTACCGGCACCCGCTCGACATATTCTTCTCGCTTCGCAAGCACGCTCAGAATATGAAGAACAACCCTGATCACCCGATGCGGCGACCTCTCGAAGAGGCGCTTACGCGCTATCTGCACGAACCGTATGATCCGGAAGATTTTGATCGGGATACTCTGGAGACAATCACCCATCATTACGATGCGACTGTATTGAAAGGCAGGCTTCCCGACGTGTTTCCGGTTCATTATGCCGATATGATTGCCGATCAGCACCGTACCGCGCGCCGCCTTGCTGAGATCGTTGGCCTGAGCGGAAGCGATGATCTGGTTGATCAGGTCGCCAGCGCCACGGGTTTCGAAAAGATGCGCGCCGAAGCCCACAAGTTCGTCCCAGAGGGCGGCAAAGGCTTTTGGAGCAGCGACGCTGCGTTTTTCGATTCAGGTGGGACGCATAAATGGCGCGGAAAGGTTTCTGAAAAGAACCTCGCGATATATGAGGCGCGTCTGGCGGAGCTCGTGCCCGATCCCGCTGCTCGACGGTGGCTGGAGTTCGGCGAAAGGGCTGAAGAACAATCATGAGGCAGCCGCTATTGCAGGAATTTCTTCAAGCTCGAAGGCTATTGAGCAGGCGAGCCTGTCGGCGGCGCAGGCGAGAGGCAGCTTTGATTGCATAGCTGTCGTTAAAAGGTGGGCTTAGCAGATCGCTTACCGCCTGAACCGGTCCATACTTCCAGCTATTGCATTCGGGATATCGACACGGATAGGCTGAATCGGTCGTTTGGCGTCATCCAGAATCTCTTAGTTCTGCCGACCGCACCCGAGGCGGGCGCTGTTTCCAAGGATACTTTCTGCCCGCCAGGGAATAGCGAGCGTTCTGAAACCGACTCCCCGGAGCTTTGGCTCCGGGCGGCAAGCCGGGAACATCATGCCAAAGTGACAACCATAACCCTGGAGGCTGCGCTGGTCGGAGGAGACTATACGCCGTGCGGCCCATCGGAGATCGTTCTTTCCGGCGACCGGATTCAGGCGATCCGCCCTTTGGACTCGCCTTCAAAAGGCCCACGTCTGCTGGCCATCCCCGCGCTGGCGGATGCTACAACCATGCGCGGCCGCAATCCGCTGGTCTGGCTTAGGCTTGCCGCGGTGTTCAAAATCCCGATCGCGAGGCTGAAACCGGCAGCTGTTCCCTCTGAAGAAGTTGAAGCAGAGCCCGGTTCGAGCCGCCGCCTGACCCGCCAACGAGGCGGGATCAATTTTGGCTTTTTCTGACCCGCCAGTTCCCCACAGGCGCCTGCTTTTCGGGGGTTCAGGGCTTTGGTTTTGTGCGATCAAGACGATTGAAGCGGAAATCCGTCGAATAGAGGATTATCGACATAATCTCAGGCACCATCTCGGACCGGCCTCCAAGCGGAGTCGGTATTCGGACGGCATGAGTTATCGGTTTTTCAATATTCAGAAAATATTGGTTTCCCCGAAGGTCGCCGGAACAACTTGTCCGGATATACCTGCATAGAAAACGCCCCAGTTGTTCGAGGCGTTACCTTTTCACTTTGTCGTAAACGCACACTTATGCGACGGTGGGGCGACGGTGGTGCTGACTGGGCCGTGCGAAAGCTGGGGTGGGGACGGGAAGGCGAGGGCGCGAAGGGATTTTTTTTTATGATTCAAGTACTGTCAGGGGTCTGGGCGCTGTTGATTGGTATCGTGTTGATCATGCTGGGGAACGGCATGCATTTCACGCTTATAGGCCTGCGCGGCGGTATCGAGGGCTTTTCGGCCTCGGAACTCGCCATCGTCACTTCGGGTTATTTTGTGGGTTTCCTTTCGGGTGCCCGTCTTTCGCCCTTGCTGATCGGCCGCGTGGGGCACGTGCGCGTCTTTGCGGCGCTGGGCAGCTTCATGTCGGCGGGGCTGATCGCCTTTACGTTGATGGCCGATCCCTGGGCCTGGACGCTGCTGCGGTTGCTCGTGGGATTTTGCATGTCGGGCGTCTATGTCGCCGCCGAAAGCTGGCTGAACAACGCCTCCACGAACGAGACGCGCGGTCAGGTACTGTCGGCATACATGATCGCACAGACCTTGGGCATCATCGGGGCGCAGGGCCTTCTGACGCTGGGCGATGCCGGAACCTCGTCCCTGTTCATCGGCGCCTCGATCCTTGTCTCGATCTCGTTTGCGCCAATCCTGTTGTCCGCAGCCACCGTCCCCGTGGTCGAAGTTGCGCGCCCGATGCCCTTGCGCGGCCTCTTCAAGGGCTCGCCTCTGGGCACCGTAGGGATTTTTCTGCTGGGCAGCGTCTATGCAACGCAGTCGGGCATGGGTGCGGTCTTTGGCACCCAGATCGGGCTTACGGCGGCGCAGATCGCGCTGTTCGTCGCGATGCTGTTCGCCGGGGCGCTGGTGCTGCAATACCCCATCGGCTGGCTTTCGGACCGCTTGGACCGGCGCAAGCTGATTTTTGGGGCAGCCACCCTCGGGGCGGTATCCTGCGCGCTGGGATGGATCGCCGGCGGCGGCCTCTGGCCCCTGATGGCATGCGCCTTTCTTGCAGGCGGGGTGACAACGCCTCTTTATGCCCTTTTTCTGGCCTACACCAATGACGCACTGTCGGCCGAGGACATGCCGGCCGCGTCGGGCGGACTCATTTTCACCTTTGGGCTGGGCGCCATCGCGGGTCCGCTGGCTACCGGCTGGGCGATGGAGGGGCTTGGCCCGTTCGCATTCTGGCTGGTGCTTGGCGCGACCTTTGGCGTGATCTCGCTCTATGCACTTTACCGTATGACGCAACGTGCGGTGGTTCCTGTGGACGAGACCGAAAGCTACCTGAATGTGCTGCCCACCTCATCGCCCGTGGCAGTGGAGGCGGCAGGTGTGTGGGCTGCCGAAAACGCCGAGGCCGAACGCGAGGCCGATGCTCAGCGCTGATCGCGGTCTTGCCGCAGGAAACCTGTACGAAGCGGACGGGGGTGGCGAAGGCATTTCTTCGCCACCAAAGCTAACGGCTCCATCCACAAATTCCAGCCGGGAAAGACAGCTTTGCCGGTGTCGCGGCCGCTGGCGCGTGTCACAAAGAACGTCGATCGGACGGTTGCCCTTCGCCCGCGTTCACTTAGTCAAGGGCGAAGCTGATCTTACCGTTTATCCTGTAGGTTTTGATCTTGCCGTTTTCGACCGTCGCATTCATTTCCCGGATATAGATGGACTTGATATTGTGGACTGTTTGACCGGCCCTTGTAACAGCCACTTGAGCGGCATCTTCGAAACTTTTGTCGGATTCTGCCAGAACTTCGATCACTTTTAGCATAGACATTTTCTTGCTTTCCTCTGGTGTTTAAGGTGGCTCGCCATCGGACGAGCCTATGAACTTTTCCTAGCGCACAAGCTCCTCCAATGCATTGACAGCGGTTAATCGCACAGCCTCCGGAGGGTCCTTTGCAGCGGCAGATACTGCTTTTTATTTCGAAGCCCATGCTTCGAAAGGGGGCTGACGCTCGTGCAATTAGGGTGTTGATATAGATCAACGCTGTCCGGCCGATGAATCTTTAGTGTCTGGCAAGATCGGGTTTGATCATTGTGTTCTTAATGAGTTCCGTTTGGCCCTTTTCACGCAGCGTTCCCACTCGGTCAGTGAAGAGCAATCGGTGCCAAGGTTTTGAAAGGAATAGCCACCATGAACGGCGAACAGCTCTCCTACAACAAAGTAAAAAGATCTGCGCCTTGGGTTCAATTTTCTCCCGGAAGGGCGGGCGGACCCGCCATGGAGGCAGTTTTCCGATCGAACGTTCGCAATGTCTCATCAGGGAGCGCCTTGAAGTTCGAGGGAGATAAGCACAGCGCCATCTTCTGCGTGCTTGACGGTTGGCTTTCGCTATCGAAATCCCTTGAGGACGGCCAGACGCAGATCATCGATTTTGCCCTTCCGGGTGAATTCGTGGATGTCGCTGGCGCAGACGGCACAACCTGCGCGCTCAGCGTCAAGGCAATTTGCAACGCCACAGTCTCGGTCGTGCCGGTCGCCACATGGAAGGAATTGATGACAAAGTCGCCTGAGGCACGCAGTCTCGATGCTGAAATGGCGGCAGGCGCGCGGGCGCGGATTTCCGAACGGATGCTGCGCCTGGGAAAGGGAAACGCTGAAAAGCGGGTCGCGTATGCACTGCTTGAGCTTTGGACGCGCCTCCATGGCAGCGGTCCGACGGTAACCGACAGCTTTTATATCCCGATGAGGCAACAGCAATTGGGGGATTTCGTCGGCCTTTCTTCGGTGCATGTCTGCCGGACGCTGCGCCGTCTTGTTCGCCAGAATATGATTTCGATGAAAGATCACATGGAAATCAAAATCATTGATATCGCGCAATTGTCCAGGATCGCCGATGTCGATCTGGGGTCTTTGTCGCGGAAAATCTTGCCACCGCACCAATGGTCCGGAGGCCCCTTGGAACGCCCGCAATCCGCCTGACTGGTAAAACTGTGACTTCCTTTCCGGTCCGTTCAGGCGTTTGATCTGGCCTGATTGTGTTCGAATTGGTCTGAAACCACGCAAAATCGCTTAACGCTTCGCCCTGACACGATCGGGTACTTCCCGCGGATCAACAAACTGCGCGATCGCTTCTTGAGAAAAAAAATCAAAAAATATAACAATTTGGAATTGGAGGGGTGATGCATGAAATTTACCTGTAACAAGGACCGATCGCAGCACTCTCTGCTGGTGCTTGAACGGATCGCGCGTCTTCAACTTCCGCGGCCCAAAAGAGCAGTCTCATGACCGGCCAGCTTGCGACAGACGAATGGATCGAACGCTTTCCCGGCCTCGCGCGCCTGGATCAGCAGACCAAGCAGTCGCTCTTGTCCCGAAGCGCCGAGGTGAAAGCTCCGAAGGGCACGATGATCTTCGGGCCCGGCAAATCGCCCGAAAACATGTTGTTTCTGCTGGACGGGACTGTGCGGGTGCAGCAAACCTCCGAGACCGGACATGAGATCGTCCTGTATCGCATCCATGCCGGGCAAAGCTGCGTACTGACCACGGCTTGCTTATTGGCGCATGAAGAATATGCCGCAGAAGGCATCGCTGAAACTGCTGTGCGGGCCATCGCGGTCCCGCGGGCCGTGTTTGATGATTTGGTTTCACAATCAAAACTTTTCCGCGACTTTGTTTTCGCGGCCTTTTCCAAACGCATCACCGATTTGTTCCTGATGATTGATGAGGTGGCGTTTCAAAGGCTTGATGTCCGCCTTGCAGACAAACTCATCGAACTCTCCAACGGTCAGGACACGGTCGAGACGACGCATCGAAAACTGTCCGTGGAGCTTGGAACGGCGCGTGAAGTCATCTCGCGCCAGCTTCAGGAATTTCAGCGGCGTGGTTGGATCGAACAGGCCCGCGGCAGGGTCGTTCTGACTGACCGGAAGCAGTTGAAAATCCTGGCTGGCCATAATTCCTGAAAGACAAATACATCTCAGTGACTATGTCACCGACTTCGCGACGCAAAAGCGGTATAAGAAATAAGCTTTAAGAAGGAACTTTGGAAATGACGAAAAATGTAGGCACAGTTGATCGGATAATTCGATTGATCATAGGCGTGGTTTTGATCCTGGCTCCGTTCGTCAGCGGGATGGCCATGTTTGAAAATGCGGTGGTAACTGTAATAGCAATAATAGTGGGTCTGGTGATGCTGGTAACATCCGCGATGAATTTTTGCCCGCTTTACCAGATCTTGGGATTGCGCACCCGCAACGACTGAATTCTTGGCAGGTCGGAAAGCCCGTGCAGTCGGCTGAAGACGGCTGGCAGGCATTCCTGCCTGCGAGTAAAACCCAGAAAATATCAAGGGCGGCAAGCCGCACTTAATCCATATTCCGTAGAGGAGGGTAAACATGAAATATCCCGTGGATATGTCCGTCAATCCCGAGGTTTCGGCCCATTTTGACGAAGCAACCAACACGATCAGCTATATCGTGAAAGACCCGTCGAGCAACCACTGCGCCATCGTCGACAGCGTGATGGACATCGACTATGCCGCAGGCCGGATCACCTATGATCACGCGGATGCCCTGATCGCCGAGGTTGAAGCAAGGGGCCTGATCCTTGACTGGATCATCGAGACGCATGTGCATGCCGACCACCTGAGCGCCGCACCCTATATCCAGCAAAAGCTGGGCGGCAAGATTGGGGTCGGAGAGAAGATAATGGTCGTTCAGGACACTTTCGGCAAAATTTTCAATGAAGGCACGGAATTCCAGCGTGACGGTTCGCAGTTCGATGCTCTGTTCAGGGATGGCGACACCTACAAGGTCGGAAATATGCAGGCCTTTGCGATGTACACGCCGGGCCACACGCCCGCTTGCATGGTGCATGTCATGGGGAACGCTGCTTTTGTCGGCGACACCCTGTTCATGCCCGATGGCGGCTCTGCGCGAGCGGATTTCCCCGGCGGTGACCCCGGAGAGTTGTATGACAGCATTCAGAAGGTGCTGGCGCTGCCCGACGATATGAGGCTGTTCATGTGCCATGATTATGGCCCGAACGGGCGCGACATTGCATGGGAAACCAGCGTGGCCGAGGAAAAGGCCCATAACATTCACGTTGGCGGAGGCAAGACGCGCGATGAATTCATCAAGTTCCGCACGGAACGGGATGCGCAGCTGGCAATGCCGAAACTGATCATTCCGGCGCTGCAGGTAAACATGCGCGCAGGCGAGGTTCCGACGGACCAGGACGGGACCCCGATGCTCAAAGTACCGGTCAACGGGCTCTGAAAGGGACATGCGCCATGAAAACAAATAGGCTCACCGAAAGGCTTTCGGTCAGCCCGCAGATTACCGTGCCAGATATGCAGACGATCAAGGAGCAGGGGTTCCGGCCGATCATCTGCAATCGTCCGGACGGCGAAGGTTCGGATCAGCCGACATTCTGGGAGATCGCGAAAGCGGCGAAAGAATTGGATATCGAAACCGTCTACCTGCCTATCGTTTCGGGCAGGGTGAGCGACGACGATGCTGTCGGGTTCGGCAACTGCGTCTGCAATCGACGGAACACTCAAAAAAGACGGTAAGACGCTTGCGCGAAATCACAAAACCTTTGTGTCCCGCAAATGGGTGCCTTAGAGGATAGTTCCAGCCCCTACCGCTGGTCACACCGCGTATCGCAGGTGTTACAGTGCCGACATGGGGCAGCGCATTCTACAGGAGCCAAAATTGACGAACAAAGGTGATCAGGCGTTTCTGCGTAAGGACACGACCAAAGGCCGCTGGCACGAGATGACCTACGGCGGAGCGCTGAGCTTTCTCCGCCGCAACTACAGCCGCGACCTCGAAGGCGTGGATGTTGCCGTTACCGGCGTCCCTTTCGATACATCCGTTACCTTCCGCCCCGGATGCCGGTTCGGGCCACAGGCGATCCGGTCGGCCTCGGTTCAATTGGCGGAACTCAAGGCGTTTCCCTTCGGGTTCGATCCGTTCGAAGTTTTGTCCGTCATCGATTACGGCGACGTCCACCTCGATCCGCATCACCCCGATACGGTGCGTCCTGCGATCGAGGCGCATGCGGACGCAATTCTGGAGAGCGGCGCGAAGCTTCTGACTTTGGGCGGCGACCATTCCATCGCTTACCCGCTGCTGAAGGCGCATGCCAAGAAATACGGACCGGTTGCCCTGATCCAGTTCGACGCTCATTGCGACACGTGGGACGACGACGGCGCGCAGCTCGATCACGGCACGATGTTCCTGCGCGCGGCGCGTGAGGGGATCATTGACGTCGGAAAGTCCACACAAGTCGGGCTGCGCACGTTCAACGATCAGGACTTCGGGTTCGAGATTCTGACCAGCCCGTGGATACATCGCAACGGCATTGATGCGGCCATCCAGATCGCGCGTGACCGAGCGGGCGACGCCCCGGTCTATATCTCGTTTGACGTGGACGGCATGGACCCTGCCTATGCGCCGGGAACGGGCACGCCGGTACCGGGCGGCCTCGCATCGTGGCAAGCGCTGGAATTCATCCGCGGCCTGCACGGGCTCGATCTGGTCGGCATGGACGTGGTGGAGGTCTCTCCGCCCTATGACACCTCTGAAATCACGGCCATTGCCGCCGCGACCGTGGCCCATGACTGGCTGTGCCTGCTTGCAAGGGCCAAGGGGGCAAATCCGGTCGAGGTTGGCAGGATTTAGAATTCGGTCCGAATGCCGCCGTTCCGTTGCATGCCAGCGGAAAAGCGGAGAGTATTTTCACGGATTCCGAATGCGTAAGGCGCGCATTGGCCCAGCCGATCGGAGCTTTCGGGGTCGGGCAGGTTTGCTTGCGCGGCGATGACAGCCGGGTGGCCGGTTGGCCGATGGCTGCCTGAACCGGCAAGTGTCGGCTAGGTTGACATAAATCATTGCAGGGCGATATCCGGCTGTTAAGTTGCTTGGTAAATCAGTTGCGGCCGGTTGGCGGCACGGCTTGTTCGCCGATGTCCGGTCTTTGTGGATTAGGGTCAAAATGCATTTTAAGATCAGGCAGGGTCTGGACCTGAAGATTGAAGGAACGCCGCGGCAGGCGATTGAAAACGGACCCGAGATTCCGGCCGTTGCGCTTTGCGGTGCCGATTTTCCAGGCGTTCGCCCGAAATTCCGCGTTGAACCCGGTCAGGTAGTGTCGCAGGGCGAGGCACTGTTTGTCGATCGGCATCGCCCCGATATCGCTTTTGTCGCGCCTGTGGCGGGAATGGTGGAGCGGATCGACCGCAGCACGCGCGGTCACTTCGATTACGTCGTAATAAGGCGCGAGGGGGACGCCGTGCGATCCGTCGACATATCCGGAGATGTCAGAGAAGTCTTGTTAGCCAGTGGGTTGTGGCCTTCGCTGACAGCCCGGCCCTTCGGTGGAATACCGGACCCGGATGCGACCGCCGAGGCGATTCTCGTGACGGCAATGGACAGCAACCCGCTGGCCGCGGATCCGGCCGTTGTGGTCAGCGAGGCCCAGCAGGAGTTCCAGAAAGGCCTGCAGGTTCTGGCGGAACTGACGTCGGGACAGGTTTTCGTGTGTCAGGCCGCCGGCGATGCTCTGTTCCCGGCGGAAGAGGAACACATCCATTGCGTTCGGTTCAGCGGCCCGCATCCCGCCGGATTGCCCGGCACGCATCTCGACCGGCTCGGACTGGCTGGCCGGTCCGCTTGGCAGATCGGATATCAGGCAGTGATTTCGATCGGCAGATTGTTCCTGAACGGGCGGATGTCATCCGAAAGAGTTGTTGCCGTCGCAGGGCCGGCTGCGGCAAGGCCCCGCCTGATCAGAACGGTTCCGGGGGCAAGCCTTGCGGCGCTGGCGGCAGGCGAGATGCAGGAGGGCCGTACCCGCATCGTATCGGGGTCCATCCTGTCCGGACGTGTGTCTCTGTTCCTCGGATTTCACCACACTCAGATCTGCCTGTTGCCGGAACCTTCTGAGTCCTCCGGTTTCCTTCGGCGCTTGTGGGGTTCCTCCGATGTTACCCGGCCCTTGCTGCCGACCGAGGCTTTCGAGGCTGCGCTGCCCCTGAATATCCTTCCTGTTCCACTGATGCGCGCGTTGTCGGTAGGCGATGACGAGGCCGCCGAGAACCTTGGTGCAACCGAACTGCTGGAAGAAGACGTAGCGCTTTTGTCGTATCTCTGCCCGAGCGGGTCCGACTATGGCATGCTGCTGCGTCAAAGCCTCGACAGAATAGCGGGAGGCGCGTCATGACGGTTTCGCTGTCATCCTTTGTTTCCACGAAGGCTCCGTTTGTCCGTCATGGGTGGACCGCGAACCGGATCGCCTTGGCCTATATGGCCTGCCTGATCCCGCCAGCGCTGGCGGGATTCCGTGGATACGGTTCCGGGCTCCTGCCGGTCCTTGCAGTGTCGGTTATCGCCGTTGCGCTGTGGCAGGCCGTCTTCTGCTATCTGCGGCGGAGGCGGTTGGGGCTGGATGGTCTGGTGTCGGCACTGGTTTTTGCCCTGGTCATCGGGCCGTCGGTGCCGCTTTGGCAGGCGGCATTGGCGATTTCTTTCGGCGTAGTGCTTGCGGAGCAGGTTTTTGGCGGTCGTGGCTTCAATTTCCTAAATCCGGTCGTCGCGGCGCTGGCGTTTCTGGTCTTTTCATTCCCTTCAGCATCCTTCGGTGAGGCGCCTGCGTGGTTGTCCGCATCGGCCATTCCGGCTGCGGTGCTCCTTATGTGGGGCCGACTGATTCCATGGCGGATGTTTGCCGGTGTTCTTGCCTCACTTTCCGCCGCGATTGCGGTTTTTGGCAACGGCACGGAGGTCTCCGCGTTCTTTCAGGGCTACGGTGTTTTCCTTTTGGTGTTTCTCGCCTGCGACCCGGTCAGTTCGGCGTCGACCAATGCCGGGCGCTGGGTAAACGGATTGCTGGTTGGCGGCCTGATCTGGTTCTTTGCCCCTGCGGGTGATCTGGCTGCGGGGCCGGTCCCTTTCGTGCAGGCAATTCTGCTCGGCAGTATTTTCGCGCCGTTGATCGATGCGGTGGCCGTCCTGGCCAATGTCCGGAAGAGGAGGGCGCGTCGTGGCTGATCTGAAACCTGCGAACCTGTGGCGGAAATTTCTCGCGCTGCCGAATGACAACCTGACCAAGACGCTGGTTTTTGCCTTCCTGCTGGCTCTGACCGCCTCTGTCATCGTGTCGGTTGCCGCGGTCGGTCTGCGGCCTTACCAGCAGGCCAACCTTGAACGGGAACGTCAGGCCAGAATGGCGGAGATCGTATCGGCATTGCCGCAGATTTCGGGTTTGCTGGACGAGACTGGCGTCGACGCGCTGGAGGTACGGATCGTCAATCTGGAAACCGGTGAATTCGCGCCTGATATCGATCCTGAAAGCTATGATCAGAGACAGGCCGCCCGCGACCCTGCGCGCAGCACGGAACTGTCGCCCGAAGCCGATTTAGCCGGACTGAAGCGTCGTGCCGACTATGCTCCGGTTTACCTGTTACGCCGTAACCGCAATCTCGCGCTCTTGGTTCTGCCGGTGCGCGGTACCGGTTATCAGTCGATGCTTTATGCATACCTGGCCTTGCAGTCGGATGGAAACACGATTGCCGGTCTCACGTTCTATGAACAGGGGGACACGCCGGGTTTCGGCGCGCGGGTCGAAGATCCGGAATGGCAGGCGCTCTGGCCCGGCAAGAAAATTGCCGACGAGGACGGGACGATCCGGATATCCGTCGTGCGCGGCGAGGCGACCGGCCCGTTCGAGGTTGACGGCATTTCCGGCGCGACGCACACCAGCAACGGAGTTGCCAACATGCTGCGCTTCTGGATGGGAGAGGACGGGTTCGGGCCGTTTCTTGCCAAGCTGCGTGCGGGAGGGGTGTGAGAATGACCAAAACGCTCGGCTACATCACCGATCCGCTGGTCAAGGGGAACCCGATAACGCTGCATATCCTGGGGATTTGTTCGGCGCGGGCGGTGACGACTTCGGTCGCGACGGCGTTCACAATGTCCGCGGCCCTGACCGTTGTCCTAATACTGTCCAGTGCTGCGATCAGCAGTATCCGCCACCACATCCCCAGCGCTATCCGCC
>JBFFQS010000050.1:0-14008 GCA_041573315.1 Amylibacter sp.
AACGCCATCGCATAGCCTGACGATTGCCAGACACCGGCTATTACAACCGCGTAAATCGCGAAATCCGAGTTCACCAGCCAGTCGAATTTGAACTGCTCAAATCCCGCAAGGTGCATCAGATTTTCGATGCCCACACCCGGGTTGAGTATCCATTTCCAGATCGTACCCGTGACGATGAATGACAATGCCATGGGGTAAAGGTAAATGGTCCTGATTACGCCTTCGACCCGGATGCGCTGGTCTAGCAGGATCGCAAGAAAAATGCCGATAATGGTACTTCCGGCGATAAATAGGCTTGAGAAAATGAAAAGGTTCTTGAGGGCGATATACCAGCGCGGGGTCGCCCACAGGCGCTCGTACTGAGCGATGCCATCAAATGTATAGTTGGGCATCACACCGGACTTCGTGAATGAAATATAAATCGTCCACGCGATGAAACCATAAACAAAGAACAGACTGGCCGCGAAGAGTGGAGACACCACGATCTGCGGCAACCATCGTTCAAGTGTGCGCCTCATTTGGAATGTCCCTCGGTAATTCGGAATTGCCTTGGCCGAGGCGGGCTGCATTTTGCTGCCCGCCTCTATTTCCTCACATCGCGCGTTTGACCGCGGCAGCGAGGTTCTTGGCTGCGTCTTCAGAACTCATGTCCGAATTGAAGAAGTTTGTCACAAGGTCAAGGATCTCGCCCCGGACCGAGCGGGGGATGGCCATTTCATGTGCCATCGACGGAACCAGCGAGTCGCTTGCGATTGCTGCAAGCAGATCCTCGTGTGAGCGCTTTGCACATATATCGAACTTGTCGAGGCTTACATCCGTACGTGCCGGAATGGAGCCTTTGGCAAGATTGAACGTCTCCTGAAAACCGGGGGACATAATCAGGCTCGCCAATACCTGCTGACCGGCAAGACGATCCTCGCCCGACACTTTGAAGAAGGTAAAGCTGTCGGAGTTCAGTACAAATCCGTTCCCGGGTGTCGGTGCACAGAGGAAATCGGTTCCCGGCACTTTATTGGACGCGAGAAATTCACCTTTTGCCCAGTCGCCCATGATCTGAAACGCGGCTTCGCCGTTCATCACCATGGCTGTCGCAAGGTTCCAGTCACGACCTGAGAAGTTGGCGTCGACATAGCCACGCAGCTTGCGCAGCTGGTCAAAGGATTTGACCATCATTTCTCCCGTCAGGGCTTCCTGATCGAGTTCCACCAGGGCTTTGCGATAAAAGTCCGCGCCGCCGACCCCCAGAACAACATCCTCAAACAGCGTGGCGTCCTGCCAAGCCTGGCCACCATGCGCAAGCGGCGTGATACCGGCTGCCTGCAACTTGTCGGCTATCGCGTTGAACTCGTCCCAGGTCTTCGGCATCTCAGTCACACCAACCTTGGCCAGAACCTCGGGATTTGCCCACAACCAGTCAACCCTGTGGATGTTCACCGGTGCGGCCACATACTTGCCCTCGTATTTCATGATCGAAGCAAGTGCGGGCGGCAGCACGCTGTCCCAGTTCTCTTTGGTTGCGACGGCGTCGACATCATTAAGCGCGCCTTCTCTTGCCCATTCCTGAATGCCCGGTCCCTTGAGCTGAACAGCGGTCGGCGGATTGCCGGCGATAACACGTGCCCGTAACGCGGTCATGGCTGCATCGCCGCCACCGCCGGCTATGGGCGAGTCTATCCACGTGCCGCCTTGGGCTTCAAAGGCGCTCTTCAGTTCACCAACAGCTTTCGCTTCACCGCCCGATGTCCACCAGTGCAGCACTTCGACGGTTCCATCTGCGTTCGCGACACCGGGAAGCAGCAGCCCCGCGACGGTAGATGCGGTTAGAATTCGTTTGAATACATTCATAGGAAACTCCATTCGGTTACATTTTTACCTGAACTTCGGCCAAGCCAAACCGACCGGCCACAGTTCCCAGATACTATTTCTTAACCAAACAATCGTTGACCTAAATCAAATGACTGTCGCTGCCGGCCGTCCAGCCTCACCTTCAAGGCTGGCGTTGTCTGCGCCGCGACCGAATGATTTTGAAAGGGCCGGCGGCGCCGGTGGTTTCAAAAAAAGCACCGAGGTCCGCTTCGTCCGCATAGCGGACTTTAGAGCCGGCAGGTCGCTTCCAAAATGGTGAAATTCCGCTTCAAGCCCAAAGTAGGTGTGGGATTGCAGTGTCGCCTGGTCCGTGAACGGCAGCAAATTCGATTTGACGTTGGCTGGCCGCGCATTGATATGGTATGATCAAATTTTAATCGGTACGAGGAGTTTTAACATGCGAAAAATTTTCATCCTGTCGGTAGTCGGCTCCATATTGGGGCTTTCTGCGTGCGACAGAGCTAATTCGGACTTGGAGCGTGCCGTCTTAGGTGGCGCAATCGGCTGTGCAGCCGGAGAAGTGTTCGCTGACGGACGTTGCGTCGAGGGTGCCGTCATTGGCGCGGGCGTCGGTGTCGTAACCAACTAAAGAGCATTCGCGGTCGAAATTGCCGAGCTGAATAATGCCAAGGCCCGGCAATCCTACCGTCGAGGTGCTGCACCTTTTTATTTGTTGGTGCCTTACGGTTCGAACCCGATCCTGAACGCTGTCCCTTGCGCTGACAGGATGGTGGCCGATTTCATGCGATACATCCGGCAAATCTACGCATCGGACGGGATTATCTTCGTGGTCGCCTCGGACCATCCGAGAATTCCGGACATTGCCAGCAAGCAACCCGCCACCGCCGAGCGCAGACATCTGCTGATGTTCTTCGAGCCGGAATTTTTATTCCACGGTCGTGTCTTTGGGCCAGCCGGGTTTGAGAGGACCTTTTGCCATATCGATCATGTATTCCGAGATTATCTCTGAGTCTCCCCTTTTCAAACTCTCATCATACCCCTTCGGATCGGCGATCACATAGACGTACGCAGTCTCAATCGCGCCATTCACCAGTATGCTGATTTTCTTGCGGATGTAGGTGTTATCAGTCGCACCGCGCCCGTGATAGCCCTCGAGTTCATCGAGTTTCTTCAGACCTTCGGCGTCGACGCGATAGGCCTCGCCCAATACGTGCAGCCCGTCACCGCGCCGGTCGACGAGGGTCGCCATCCTGTGCAGGTACGCACAGTTCGGATTTTTGCAGGCCGGCTCTTTCTGAACGATCAGCGGCATGGCCTGACGCGTGCGGGCGACGCCGACGAAGTCTTTCAGTACGTCCTTGTGTTTTTTGTGGTTCGGAAAGCCCTGTTTCAGCGATCCATAGGTGAAGTAGAGATAGGTCATGCCGTCGTTTTCCTCGAATTTGTCGTCCTCCGCGCTCGGATCGTCCGGCGCGTCGACATTGAATTTTTTTGACCAGTCGATGAGCATGTCAGTGATTTCTTGCGACAATTCCACCTCGTTTAGCAAACTGAGGCAGCTACGATCTTCGAAATGCTCGTTGTTTAACAGAAGCCGGATGACATCTTCGGCCTGGTTCTTGATCGCCACATGCATCGCGGTGAAATCGAAGTCGTTCTTCAGGTTCACATTTATGCCGAGGTCGATCAGCTCCTTAGCGGCCTTTACGTCGGGGATGCCTTTCTCGACGCCCCATTCGCTCGCCTCGCCGGCGCCCCCGGCGGCATAGTGCAGCAAGCTGTCGCCAGTTTCATGGTCCACGATATTCACGCCAACCGAGTCTTCGTTGATCGTCCGGAAAATGCGCTTCCACAGACGGGTGTCATCCGATGTCGTGGTTTCCTTGGCCCATTTGATGACGCGGTGGTCCTGATGCTCCAGGTCGTCAAAGGCCACGTCGAGCGCCGCGAGGATATCTTCCGGCGACGCCATCATGCCGATGCCGCGCCTGCCGTTCGACAGCGTGCCCCAACTCGGGCCGACGAAGGTCGCGCCCAGCCGCTTCAATTGTGCGACGTTGTTTTGCGTCGTGATGTTGTGCCACATGTCGCTGTTGCAGGCGGGGCATAGGATCACCGGCTTGGTCTGATATTGCCAGGCGACGAAGAGAGACGTCATCAGGCTGTCGCCAATCCCGTTGGCGATCTTGCCCATTGTGTTGCAGGTGACCGGCGCCACGATGACGCAATCGGCCCAGTCGCACAGCGCCAGGTGCGACGCACGCACCTTCATTTCCTTGGACAGATAGCGGAAATTCCACTCGTCATTATCGCGGTAGAAATCGCTGTGCGTCAGGTGCTGCAGAATCTGTTCACTGCCGAAATCCTTGAAGAAATGCTCGGCTCTGTTCGAGGGCACGAGTTTCACGTTGTGTCCGGCGCCGACCAGCTTCTCGACCATCAGCGGCACCTTGTCCGCCGCCGAAGAGCCGCAGGCGCACAGCAGCACGTTGCGCTTGCCGTCAGGCTGTTTGTCCAGCCCGCCTTTGGGGTAGCCGAACAGATTGATTTGCAGGGCCGGCGTTTCACCCAGCAAGAGCACATGCAGATTCGCGGCGCGGATGCGCTCCTGAAGGCCGCCCTTCAGTATCATGTCCACGACGTCGGCCCGCTTGCCGACGAATTCGCCGTTCAGAAACAGGTAGGGCCCTTCGTGCTCGCCGGTGATCGATGTGAGCTGCCGGCGCATTCTCGACGCGAGGGAGTCGTGCCCGGATATGTCCTGTTCAAAAATATCCTCTTCGCCGATGCCGATATTCGACAGTACGGTTCTGAGCATGTAGGACCAGGGGCCGCCCTCGGAATAAAACAGGGCAAGCGTATTTTCCCTGATCAGCCGCGGGATATCGCCCGGGTCCAGCAGGCTATCCTGCTCCTGCAGAACGACCATCGCGGGATTTTCCTTTTCCCGCAGGCCCCGGAAAAGGTGGCCGCGCGGCGCCTGCCAGACCTGCGAGGTGGCCGGGCTCATGTCCACGATAGTTACGTAATCCGTCGCCTCGTCATAGGCGATGCAGAGGCACCAGAACTCCTGCAGCAGCGCAGTTTCGCGGTATACGCTGTCAGGCCGCGCGATGGCTTCGTGCCCAAGGACTGCATTGAGATCAATATTGATCATCAGATGCCGTTTTTTGTGCTGGTTGAGGCTCTCCAGCTGTTGCCTGAACCAGTCCTCAGCCGTCGCGTCGCCGTCTTCCGGCCGGTCATTGAAACAACGGAACTCGGCCTGCAGGTGCAATTCCGTACCTTTTGCCAAGTACTGTTGGGCAATTTCGCTCAGTTCCTCCGCAGAGCGGACCGTGCCGAGGGATTCCGTATAGGACACATTCGTGGCCTGTAGCAGTTTGTCCTCGCTCGCCCGTGTTTCCCCAAATATTTCAAAGCTTTCCGCCAGAACGCTCAGCCCGTTCAGGTTCGGGGTCGCGCGTCTGAACATCTCGTGCCGTTTTTCGTTCGAGATATTCAGGTGGATTGTGCTGTCGACGTAATGGCAGTCTTGTTTGAGAGTCTGCAGTTCCGTGCTGACGGCACTGCGCGCCGAGAACCGGAGCAGGCCGCGCGACCGCATGGAGCCGTTGTCACGATCCGACATCGCCGCGTAAAGGCGCCCGGTCGTGGTCACCCACATCTTGCCGTATTTTTCCGGGTGCACATCCATCATATGCAAGAGCCCCGTACTGGGATTGCATTTCGCGATGATGGCGAAGTGGCCTCCGGGCATTGTCGGTATTCCGTGCGCGATCCCCACCTGAAAGTTCGCGACCAGTATGTCGTTATCTCCGCCCACGTGGCCGGACTCCATGATTGCGTTCAGAAGGTGTCTTTCCGACGTGGTGTCAGGATCCATGAAATATGTCTGAACCTGCACGTCGTTCCGCAGCCCGGAGTTGTGAATGTAAGTGCAGGCAATATCAAAGAGCTCGCCTAAGGAGATGCCGCTGTTGACGACGTAAGAGCTTGGCAGATTAACCTTGCGGAAAATATCGTTTACTTCGCATGAAAACCCAAGCGCGGACATGCTGAGCGCGGCGGCCGTAACGCTGCAACAATTGATTGACTGCTGGAAATTTTGCATGTGAACGCTGACCAGATCGCCGAACAACGTGGCAAAAAAGACGCTTCTCGTTTCGGCGGGCAGGCTGAACCATTCCGCGCTTGATAAAAATGCCAGCTTTGTTCCCGCATCCGCCAAAGCTGTCAGGCTGACGGGAAGTCCGGAAATCTCCAGATGTTCCTCGTAAAAATAATCCCCTTTGTTCGCTGTCGCGAGAACATCTTCCTTCTGCTGCAGCGATACTCTGCCTTCCAGAACCACGTACATTCCGCTGGCAGGCAGAACGGTTTCTTCTGAAACGCGCTGAACGGAGAAATGCGGTTTCAGTTCCTTGGGGTCTTTGATGGACAGCGCATCGGGCAATGCCTCCAGAATTATCTCCCACTCAGTATTGCTCAGAGCTGTGTCCTGATTTGAAATTGTGTTTGATGTCTCTGGCATGGATTTGTTTCCCTGAAATATAATTTTCTGAGGCCATTTCATGAATGGCATACTGAATGTCTTTGCTTGAATTGATGGTTGAAGCGGGTTGGGTAAAGAGGCTGCAGTTTGTTTACATCATCAGATTATGCCGCGTGTTTTCGAGGTTGCAAGCAGCATTGGCCAATTGCCCAATAGTTGAGCAGGTTCTGTTCCGGCGGAGCGGGAATGTTCCGTGCGGCTGACGCCGGTCATTCTCAGGCCGGTTCCGAATGATTTGAAAAGAGGGGCCTCTTTTGAACCGGCGTCGACTTGGTACATATTCCGCCAGCGGTCGGAAATCGCGAGCTGCGATCCGTCTCTGGTAAAATTCAATGTCGCCGAGGTTCAGGTCTTCAACCTAAAGTCCGGATTTCCTTGTTGGCGCGGTCGAGCCGTTCCGACAACTTGCGCACGATATAGGATTGAAACCGCCCGGTCGCGACGGGCTCTTCTTCCTGCGCCCTGTGGAATTCGGCTTTATGAAGGCAGTAGAAAGTCGCATCCTTCTCGACGTGGACGGACGCAGACCGTTTGTCGCCCGTGAATAGTGCCATTTCTCCTAAAATGGTGCCCTGTTCGAACCTGCGTATCGTACGCTGCCCGTCCGATCCTGCATTCACGACAACCGAAGCGGTGCCCGAAGCCAAGACATAAAGGCTGGTTCCGTCATCCCCTTCTTGAAACAGAAATTCCCCGGCGCGGATATCCTTTTTCTCGAAATACGGCGCCAGCAGTTCGGCAGATCCGGCCGTGCCGGTCATCCGCTCCAGAAGGCTCTCAAGCGTTTCCTCGGACCCTCGGTGCGGATGTTCGAGGCCCGACAGGATATCGTCTTCGCACCACATGACGGCGTCCTCAATGGACGTTCCAACCACCGCTCCGGAAACGGCGTCGCCGTTCCCTGTCAAGGTCTGAAATCCCGCAGAATTGAGCTTGTTTCTGGCCGCTTCGCGAAACCCTGACATTATGACGACAAAGCCCTCGCGTTTCGCGTATTTTCCGAGTTTCACGAGGACTTGCACCGCAGTCGCATCCAAACCGTCGACCCGCTGGAAATCCAGGACAAGATACCCCAGGCGCGGCGCATCTTCGTCCTTGATCCGATTTTGAACCAACCGGAACAACCGATCCGCAGTGCCGAAAAACAAGAAGCCCTGCAGCTTCATGATCCAGATCTTGCCGCATTCCCGATTTAGGTGCGCCTGTGCGACCGGATTTCTTACGACGATGCTGTCATAGGTGTCTCCGCCCATGTCCGCCTTTACGAAGCTCAGCCTGCTGTAGCTGATCACGAACAGAGCGACAGCAATAGCAATTCCAAAGGCAATTCCCTCAAGAATCCCGATGAAGGCAATCGCCGCCACAATAACCATGACGATCGCAAAATCCGGAACCGGCAGCTCATGACGTTTGGCCCATGTCCAGGTCAGAAGAAAATCAAACCCGACGTAGAAAAGCAGGCTGCCCAGCACGAAGGTCGGAACGTAAGCCACGATATCGGAGCCGATTGCCATGACAATCGCGACCAGGAGAGCATAGAAGATACCAACCCTCCGGGAATTGCCGCCAAGCCTGACGGCAATCGCGGTTTCCGGCGCGGACTGTATGCCCGCGTATCCGCCAGACAAGCCGGTCACGATGTTGGTTAGTCCGGCCGTCTTGAGTTCGCGTTCGTAGTCAAGTTCGCATTCTGCTATCATTTCGATGCCGGACGCATCCACCAGCAGGATGAGCGTCGCGATGACAGCGAGCGATGCGTAGGCGCCCGCTTGGGCAAACACGACGGCCCATTGAACACGGTGCAAGTCGTCGAAGGTCATGATGGGCAGTTTGAGGCCCGCTTCGGACGGCTTTGGCAGCCACCCGCCCGCGATGCTTTCGTCCACGGAAATACCCAAGAGAGCTGTTGCGCCATAGAAGAGCGCAATCGTGCCGAGGATGATCAGCGGGAACACCGCCCAATGGTTGACGCGCCGTGTGACGAGCGAAAAGACAACGCCCAGCAATACGGCGGGGATAATAAGCCGCATACCGGCACTGGAAAAAAGGTAACCGAGATTGTCCAGAGAGACGGCGGAACCACTTGAAACGCTCAGGCCGCCGATAACGAAAATGAGCCCGATCCCGGCAAAGAAGCCCGCCATTACAGGATAGGGAATGTACCTGATCAGGTTTCCGATCTTGCCGTAGCTGACCGCCAACAGTATAAATCCGGTTACCGCCGTGGCCATCATGATCGCAGCAATGACAGTAGGGGCCGCATTGGGATCATTTGCAGGCAGGCCCGCGATCACCGAAGCAACGATTGCAGAATAGATCGGTGCCAAGGCACTGCGCGGGGACAGGATGGTGGGTGCAAAACCGCTGCCCAGTACGCCGCCGAAAGCGCAGATGATTATGGAAAGAAGCAGGATTGTCACGCCGAGGTAATAATATTCGGGTGGCAAGCCGGCAAAGACAAGCGCAGCCATAGAGATCGCGGTTGTCACGTTCAGCAAAGCGATGACGAACCCGGACGTCATGTCCGCGGCGACGGCATCGAAATCGCGCTTGGCCTTTACCGGTTTGGGCTGCTGCAAATGATGGACCTCCGGTTTTGACAAACCGCCGACAGATTAGTATCCGCTATGACATTTCGCGTCAGTGCGATTTCGGCATTTCACAGAAGCAGATGCTGAATAGCAACAATTTTAAAGGGAACTGGCTAAAGTAAGCTGAGCAATTCAGGGGCTTACCAAAAAACAAGGGAAGCGCTGTCGTTATTGTAAGTTTGTATTTTTTTTAATCAAGCGCGTCAGACTTGACGAAATGTGCCGCAGTCGCTCTATGTGAAATACGGTCATGATGGATGGCATGGGACTTCTTCGTTTCGACAAGCTAAGGGTCTGTGAAAATTGACCAGGGGAAACGAAAGACGTTGCAAATCAATTGGAGTCAAGCGGACAGTGCTCCTAAGCAGGAGCGGAAAAGCAGGGAAACTCTTGCGCGCACAGTTTTGACCGTTCCGCGAACCGTGCTCTGTTTCCGGTATCTGACATTCGCCCGGTTCCTTGTTGTCCGAAGGGGAGAGGCATGACGGTTACCTCGATATTGGTGGTGCTCGTTGCCCTGCAGGCGAAGCATCTTGTCTGTGACTTTCTGCTGCAGACACCCTTCATGCACACGAACAAGGGAAAGTATGGCCATCCGGGCGGACTGCTCCACGCGGGGCTGCACGGGGCCGGTACTTTCCTGGTATTATTGGGATTTGCCACCGGGCTGTGGGCTGCTCTGGCGGTTTCGCTGGCTGAGGCATTGTTCCACTATCACGTGGACTGGACAAAAGAGCAGATTGGCGACCGGTATCGTCTGACAGTGTCCACTGCGGGCTACTGGGCAATCTTCGGACTTGATCAGGCCGTCCATCAGTGGACTTATGTCGTCATCGCCGGATTGACCGGAAGTTTATAGGGTAAAGTCGCCGCCTTTGAGCGCGCCGCCTGTGTGTCTTTCCCGGTTGGCGGAGGAGCGTCGGCTGAAGATTATGCAAGTAATATGGAGACGCCGACGCATTCAAACTGCACAATATTAGTGAATTGTGCATATTAATTATCCTCTTACTCATTTTTTCACAGTTCGTGGCCGAGGCCTGGCACTCAACTCTTGACATGGTTAACGGAGTATTATCCCCCTCTGATAGGCGGATTGTTAAATTTAACTTCGGACCGAGGATGTACGGTGCATTTCAGGGATGATTAACTGAGGTATCAGAGAAATGTCATCACCTCCGGAGGTCGGGTGAAATGAGCGAAGCGGCGACAGACAAGTCTGAAGATACAGACACGGGTGGGGACAGAGACGGGAGCGGGTCGAATGGCGCGTTGGTCGATGTCCTGACGCAACTCGATCTGACGCAATACACAGCAGTATTTGATGAAAACGATATTGACGACGGCATGTTGGCCGATCTGTCGTCCGACGATCTCAAGGAGATCGGCGTCGTATCGCTCGGCCACCGCAAGAAACTGCTGGCCGCCTTCGGGGCATTGGCGGCGAAGGTGCCCGAAACTTCATCGGCTGATGCAGGCCGAGCCGAACGGCGCGAGGTAACGGCGCTTTTTGCAGACATAACGGGTTACACCAGCCTGTCGCGGGAACTGGAAACCGAGGACCTGCACGCGGTGCTGACGCGCTTTTACGAGTTATTCAATGCGATCGTAGGGCGCATGGGCGGCACCGTGGACCGCCATATCGGCGACTGCGTTCTGGCCGTTTTCGGCGCGCCGCAATCCCACGGCAACGATACCGAACGCGCCTTGCGCGCAGCAACCGAGATGCACCGGGCCATGGAGGAACTGTCGGATCAGTTCGGACGGTCGCTGTCGGTACATATCGGCGCGGCGTCGGGCAAGGTCCTGTTTTCTAGCCGCGGATACGGCGAGCGGGCGGACAGGGATTTCACGTTGACCGGAGACACAGTAAACCTTGCTTCTCGGCTGGCCGATACGGCGCGTCCGGGCGAGACCCTGATCGACGAAGGGCTGGCGCGGTCCCTGGCGCACCGGATCGACTGTGAAGGGCCTGAGGATATTTCCGTAAAAGGAATCAAACAACCGATGGCGGTCTACCGTTTTCGCGGATTCCGAAGTACTCGTTCCGGCGGACCGATGGTCGGCCGTGCCCGGGAACTTGCGGTCATTCGCGACGCGCTTTCCGGGGGGCGGGACACCGGGTCAAGCAGTTCGGTCGTTATCGTCGGCGATGCGGGTATGGGGAAGACCCGGTTGGTGGAGGAAGCGACCAGCCATGCCCGCGAAACGGGCTACAGGGTTCACAAGGCCCTGGTCCTTGATTTTGGTCTCGGAGAGCGCCAGCGGCCTTTGGCCAGCCTTGCGGCCAGCCTCTGCGGATTCGGCGAAACCCCGGAACTCTCTGCCATCCGCATCTTTATCGACAGATGCCGCGAAGCGGGGGACATGCACGAAACGACAGGCACCATGCTGACCCAGATGCTCGGAGCGCCCTTGTCGCGCACCGATGCCGCGGTTGTGGATGGGATGGACGACGCGGCAATAGCGGACGCCCGGCGCACGGCCTTGCGTTGGTTGCTCCGTCGGGCCGTCCGCTACGGTCCGCAACTCCTGGTAATCGAAGATATTCACTGGGCGGATGCTGACCTCTTCAACCAGATATCGGTTATCGCGGCTGAAGCCGAGGAATTGCCGGTGACGTTGATCCTGACGAGCCGCTACGACGAGGTTGAACGCCTTGACGGCTTGTTCGGTCCGGAGGCGGCGACGCAGCGCCTTGATCTCGAGCCGCTCGTGGAAGAAGACGCAATGGCCTTTGCTCAGGCGGCGCAGCAACCGAGCGCCGAGGTTCTGGCCAGATGTGTCGCGCAGGCACAGGGCAATCCTCTGTTTCTCGAACAGCTTTTGCGCCATGCAAGAGAGGGCGGTGCCGGCCAAATTCCCGGATCCATCCAGAGCCTCGTTCAGGCCCGGGTCGACCGGCTGAAGCCGCGCGACAGGCGGATTCTGGAAGCTGCGGCCATACTGGGCCAGCGCTTTCGGATGGAGCCGGTGCTGGCGATTGCCAATATGGATGTCTATGACGAGCAGACGCTTCTGGAGGCGAACCTGATCCGCAGGGAAGGCGGGAGCTATCTGTTCGAGCATGCCCTGATCCGGGACGCCATCATTGCCACCGTCCTGCGCGACGACCTCAAGGCTCTGCATGTCGCTGCGGCCGAGTGGTTCGACGGCGAGGACGAAACGCTGCGGGCAGAGCACCTCGAGGCGGCCCGGGATCCGCGGGCGGCTTCCGCGTATCTGGCGGCCGGGCAAGGCGCACGCAAGGCCTATCGAAAGGACGCCGCTCTTGCCCTCGCCGAGCGTGGCCTGGCCCTTGAGGCGACAAGTGTGGTCAGGGGCGCACTGCTTTGCCTGAAAGGAGAGATGCTGCGCGATCTTGGGCGATGCGCGGAGTCGATTGCAGCTTATGAAGAAGCGGAAACGCTTGCCGGAAACGTGGAGTCGCGCTGCAGGGCGCGACTGGGCATTGTCGCGGCGATGCGGATTCAGGATCGCATCGACGAGGCCTACGAAATGCTGGACCGGCTTGAAGCGGAGGCAGGCCCGGCCGAAATCGACAGGGAATTATCGGAGATTCACTATTTTCGCGGCTGCTTTCATTTTCCGCGCGGAAACCTCGAAGGATGTCTTGAAGAGCACGGCAAGGCGTTCGAACACGCCAAGCGCGCCGATCTGCCCTGGCATCAGGCCCGCGCGCTCAGCGGTCTCGGCGATGCGCATTACGCGGGCGGGCGGATGGTGACCGCGCATGGCGTGATCAAACACTGCCTCGCGCTTTGCGAGGAGCATGGTTTCGGCTCCATCGAAAGCTCTAATCGTTTCATGCTGGCGACCGTGCTGATCTATATGAACCGGACAGAGGAGGCCCTTGCCGAGGCAGTGCGGTCCGCGGACCTTGCCGCCAAGGTCGGCAACGTCAGGCCCGAGATCGTGTCGCGCCTGACGGCGGGATGGGTTCTGATCTCGATGGCCCGATTTGAAGAGGCGCGCCGAGAGGTTGAAACCGGACTGGAACTTGCGGCGCGCATCGGTGCGGGACGCTTCGAGCCGTTCCTCGAGGAATCGCTGGCACGCATTCAGTTGCACTGCGGCGATCCCAAAGCAGCGGCAAAGACGGCGGAGGCCGCGCTTGCCAAGGTGCACAAGATGGGAATCGAGACATTCATCGGTCCGTGGGTGATGTCCACGGTGGCCCTGACAACGAGCGATGCCACGCGGCGGAATGCTGTGCTGGACAAGGGGCTGGCGCTGCTTGATTCAGGTTGCATCGGACACAATCACTTCCGCTTTCTGCGTTATGGCATGGAGGCGCTCTCGACAGCCGGCGAGCATGATCGGGCCTGTGCGCTGGCCGACAGGCTCGAGAAATACACCGCCGGAGAGCCGTTGCCCTGGTCGGACTTTTATATTGAACGTACACGCCGGATCGCCGATGCCGACCGCGGAAACCCCGATCCGGTCGCGCTCAGACAGCTTCGGCAGCGGGCGCAGAACGACGGTTTGCAAATCTCAATTTCCAGAATCGACCATTACCTTTAAAACTTAGAGAAAGAGGCATCATGACCCAGACCCCAGCAACCAGCCCCCGCATCGTCGTCATCGGAGGAGGTGTAGGTGGGCTCGCCGTCGCCTATAACGCCGCCAGCGCCCTTGCGCCCGCATCCCCGCAGATCACCGTTGTCGAGGCGCAGGACCGCTTTGGCGGCAATGCGGACACGGCGCAGTTCAGCTTCGGCGAGGGTCCATATTTCGAATCCGCGCCGTTCAAGCGCTGGGCCGATCTGGGTGTGAACGACTTCAACACCGCCGCTTATACCGAAATCGTGAAAGTCATGAATGCGATCGGGTTCGTAAAGGGGATAGATTACCTCAACCTCGAGGATTCCACGAGCTATTACTCCACCGACGGCAAGACGTATTTCACCGACAATACAATCGCGGACAGCAGCACACCGGACCCATGGTGGGGCACGGCTATGAAGGATCGCCTGCCAAATGGTGAGGCGTTGGCAAAATCGGTGGCGGATTTCATGCTCGTCGCCGGAAAGGATGC
>JBFFQS010000051.1:0-13923 GCA_041573315.1 Amylibacter sp.
GTCGACAGCTATCCGATGACGATCACCGGCAAGGTGCAGAAATACATCATGCGCGAACAGATGGCCAAGGACCTGGCCAAATCAAAGGAGAGTTGAGCAATGACAATGTCAGGTCGCGCCGAAAAATTTCACATCGAATGCACGGGTTTTCTGAACGCCAAAGGCGAGCCGATGTCAAAGCTGCCGGCCTTTGCCGAGGATCGTGAAACGCTCGTGGAAATGTATACCGCCATGGTGCGCACGAGGACATTCGATACCAAGGCGATTGCGCTGCAAAGGACCGGGCGTCTGGGGACCTATGGCTCCAGTCTGGGACAGGAAGCCATCGGCGTCGGGGTGGCGAGCGCCATGACCGGCGACGACGTGTTTCTGCCGTCGTTCCGCGAACACGGGGCGCAACTGTGGCGCGGCGTCTCGCTGCAAGAGTTGTTCCTGTATTGGGGCGGCGACGAGCGCGGCAACAATTTCGCCGAATCCCGGCAGGATTTTCCGATCTGCGTTCCCGTCGCCTCGCAGTTTCCCCATGCGGCGGGAGTGGCACTGGCGATTTCGCAGAAAAAGGAACCCGGCGTCGCGGTAGCGGTCGCGGGCGACGGGGCGACCTCCAAGGGCGATTTCTACGAGGCGATGAATGTCATCGGGGCCTGGAACCTGCCCGCAGTGTTTGTCATCAACAACAACCAGTGGGCGATTTCGCTGCGCAGGACGGACCAGACCGCGGCGAAGACGCTGGCACAGAAAGCATTTGCCGCCGGCATCGCCGGAGAGCAGGTCGACGGCAACGACGTGATCGCCGTGCGCGACGTAATGCAGCGTGTTCTGGCAAAAGCGCGCGACGGCGGCGGCGCGACACTTGTCGAATGCCTGACCTATCGGTTGGGCGACCACACCACCGCCGACGACGCCAGCCGTTACCGCGAGGAGGACGAGGTCCGCGGCCACTGGAAAGAAGAACCGGTCGCGCGTTTGCGCAACTATCTGGTGGCGACCCACGGCTGGAGCAAACAGGAAGAGGAAGACCTGTTGCACGCGCTGACGAAAGAGGTCGATCTGGCTGCGGACGCCTATCTGGAAAGCGAGCCCGAACCGCCAAACGCCATTGTCGACAGTCTGTTCGAGAACCAGCCCAATGACATCGCGGCCCTTTCGGAGGAATTGCGCAATGGCTGAACTGACCATGGTCGAGGCAATCCGTTCCGCGCTGGCATATGCACTGGAGGAAGATCCGGATGTCATCATATTCGGCGAGGATGTCGGCATCGACGGCGGCGTATTCCGTGCCACCGACGGGCTGACCCAACGCTTCGGCTCGGGGCGCGTGCGCGACACGCCGCTGTCCGAAACCGTGATCGCGGGCATGGCGGTCGGTGCCGCCGCGCACGGGCTGAAACCGATTGCGGAAATCCAGTTCATGGGTTTCCTCTATTCCGCGCTTGATCATCTGGCCAACCATGCCTCTCGCCTGCGCAACCGCACGCGGGGGCGGCTGACCTGTCCGATGGTGCTGCGCGCGCCTTATGGCGGCGGCATCAAGGCGCTTGAACATCACTCCGAAAGCATGGAGGCGATGCTGGCGCATATCCCGGGGCTCAGGGTCGTCATCCCGAGCTCGCCCGCCAAGGCCTATGGTTTGCTGCTCGCCGCGATCCGCGACCCCGATCCGGTGGTGTTTCTGGAGCCGAAACGGCTCTATCGGTCGGTCAGGGAAGAGGTCGCGGAAAATGGCGAGGCCTTGCCGCTGGACAAGGCGTTCACCCTGCAATCGGGTGATGACGTCACGATCGTGACATGGGGCGCGATGGTGGCGGATGTGACCGAAGCCTCGGAGGACCTGTCCGGCGAAGGCATTTCCGCCGAGGTCATAGACCTCGCGACATTGAAGTATTTCGACCGCGAAACTGTCCGCGCCTCCGTCGAGAAAACCGGTCGGTGCGTAATTGTGCACGAGGCCCCGCTGACGGCGGGCATGGGCGCGGAAATTGCGGCCGATCTGGCGGAACAGAACCTGACCAGCCTGCTGGCGCCGATCCGCAGGGTTGCGGGATTCGATACCGTTGTGCCCTATCCGCGGCTTGAAGCGCATTACATGCCCGGCAAAGCGCGGATACTGGATGCGGTGCGCAACGTGATGGAGTTCTCATGACCGTATTCAACCTTCCCGATCTCGGCGAGGGCCTGACCGAGGCTGAAATCGTGTCCTGGCAAGTGTCCGAGGGCGATCACATCATCGCGGACCAGCCGCTGGTGTCGGTGGAAACCGACAAGGCCGTCGTCGAGGTTCCGGCGCCCTATTCCGGCACCGTGAAAGCCCTGTTGGCCAAAACCGGCGATATCGTCAAAACCGGCGCGCCGCTGCTGGAGATAGACACCGGCAAAGATGTGGACAAGGGTGCCATCGTGGGCGAACTGGAAACCGAGCGCCCCAAAAAGGAACAACACGAGAAAGCCGCACCTGCCAAGCCCGCCAAGGCTGCGGCCAGCCCCGCGGGCAAGCACGCACAGGCCTCTCCCGCAGTCCGCAAACTCGCGCGCGACAAAGGGGTCGATCTGGCAGCCGTCACCGGCAGCGGACCAAACGGAGCAATTCTGACGTCCGATATTCTGGCCGCCGCGGGCGGTCAGGTCGAAGGCGAAGAATTGCGCGGGGTACGCCGCGCAATGGCCCGAGCCATGACCCGCGCGGGGCAAACCGTGGTTCCCGCGACGATCACGGAACGCGTCGACATCGATGCATGGGCGTCCGACGAAAACCCGACGATCCGGCTTGTACAGGCGGTCGCGAAGGCGTGCCGGAAAGAACCCGCGCTGAACGCCTGGTTCGACGGAACGCGGCGGCAGCTTCGCGATCACGTCGATCTGGGCCTTGCGGTCGACACGCCGGACGGATTGATCGTCCCTGTGGTGCGGCATATCGGAGACAGCAAAGGGCTCACCGACCGTATCAAGCAGGCGGAACTTTCAGCCCGCGAGCGGACGGCAGCGCCCGCCGACCTGCAGGGCGCGACCATCACACTGTCGAATTTCGGGACGCTGGGCGGCGAGTTCGGCTCTCTGGTCGTGTCGCCGCCACAGGTCGCAATTCTGGGCGCGGGACGGATATCCGACGTCTGTGTGGCAGTGAAAGGCAAGGCCGAGGCCCGGCGCACCCTGCCCCTGTCGCTGACATTCGACCACCGCGCCGTGACAGGCGGGGAGGCAGCGCGGTTTCTGAAAGAATGCCGCGCGGAACTGGAAAAACCATCGACGACCAAAAGGAAGAAACGTTGACCGATATCCTTGCCATGTCCGACGACCTCGGACCCGAACAGGTTCTGCACCTGAGCAACCCCGCAGCGGGGTTGCAGGCCATACTCGTCGTGGACAACACCGCCACGGGCCCCTCGATCGGCGGTGTCAGAATGGCGCCCGACGTCTCGTTGGAAGAATGCGCGAGACTGGCGCGCGCCATGACGCTGAAAAACGCTGCCGCCGGCTTGTCGCATGGTGGTGGCAAAGCGGTCATCTTTGCCGATCCTGCCATGCCGGAGGACCAAAAGGAGCAGTTGATGCGAGCCTTTGCCGATGCCATCCGCGACGTGCAAAGCTACATTCCCGGCCCCGATATGGGCACCAACGAAACCTGCATGGCATGGGTCCGCGAAGAGATCGGACGCGCAGTCGGTCTGCCGGGCGTGATCGGCGGCATACCTCTGGACGAAATTGGCGCGACAGGCCTGGGCGTCGCGACCGCCTGCGAAGTCGCACAGTCGTTCTGTGACCTGAAACTGCAGGGCGCGCGTGTCGCAATTCAGGGCTTTGGCGCAGTCGGGAAACATACGGCGCTGTGTCTGGCGGAACGGGGCGCCAAGCTTGTCGCGGTCTCGGATTCCCGCGGATCGATCATGCATCCGGACGGTCTGGACCTGTCGGCACTGCTGGACCTGAAAGAGCGCGGCAAGAGCGTCGCAGAATTGAAGGGCGCAGAAAGCCAAGACCGTGAAGCGGTCATCACCGCGGACTGCGATATTCTGGTTCCCGCCGCACGGCCGGACGTCATTTCCGCCGTAAACGCAGATGACATCAACGCCCGCCTTGTGGTCGAGGGCGCGAACATCCCCGCGACAGAAGAGGCCGAAGAAATCCTGCAGCGGCGCGGTATTCTGGTTGTGCCCGACTTCATCGCCAACGCCGGCGGGGTGATTACCGCGGCTTTCGAATATCAGGGAAGCACGGAAAGTCAGGCGCTGTCAGCCGTGGTCGAAAAAGTCAGGAAGAATACGCAGGCAGTTCTGGAAGGCGCGCGGCAGAGCGCAGAGATGCCGCGAATCGTGGCCACAAAAATAGCAGAGGCGCGGGTCCGGAAAGCCATGAGTTTAAGGCGTTTTCGCTGAACGCAAAGCGCCTTCAGCACTGGACACGGGCCAGCCGTTTCGCAGTCGGTTGAATCGCGGCGAATTTCTGCCGCGGCTCCAACTCTCTGTTGCCTTTGCCATTCGAACAAATGAAACTAGTTCAACATTTCAAGAGGGGTCGATTTTGCTGTCAGTAGTATTGCACCGGAAACTGGGGTTCCTTGCCGCCGCGACGATCGCGGTTCTCGGCAGCGCGCCGCTGTTTGCAGCAGAGGTGACGCTGACGGCTCCCAAGGCAGGCAGCGATCTGCTGTCCGGATTGCGCGCGACATCGGTGACCCTGACGACTGCACAAAACAAGGATGCCGAAACGCAGGATCTGCTCAGCTCGGCCCGGGCCGACTATGCTCTAATCTTAGGCCTGCTGTATTCCGAGGGCTATTACGGCGGCATTGTGAATATTCTGGCCGATGGCCGGGAGGTCGCCGATATTCCGCCGCTTGATCAACCCAAATCGGTCGAAAATATCCTTATCACGGTGGATCCCGGCCCGTTGTTCCTGTTTTCCCGCGCGCGGGTCGCTCCGCTGGCGCCGGGTACCGTATTGCCCGATGGCTTCTGGCCCCAAGAACCCGCCCGCAGCCGCATCATCCAGAACGCTGTTGATGCCGGCGCCGAGGCATGGCGCGATCTTGGCCACGCCAAGGTCGAGGTCAAAAGCCAACGCATCGTAGCCGACCACACCGACAACACGCTCGACGCCGATATCGCCCTGAGCCCGGGGCCGCAACTGACCTTCGGGAAACTGATACTCGAGGGCAAAAGCAGCGTCAGGGAGGCCCGCATCCGTAAGATCATGGGCCTTCCGGAAGGTGAGGTGTTCTCTCCCGATGCGCTGAAGAAAGCGGCGGCGCGTCTGCGCAGAACCGGCGTTTTCCGTTCGGTCGCAATCCGCGAAGCCGACGAGATCGGGCCGGACAACACTCTCGATATCACTGCGATAACCGTGGACGAACGCCCGCGCCGGCTGGGTTTCGGCGCCGAGTTGTCGTCCCTCGACGGATTGTCGCTTAATGCCTTCTGGCTACGCCGGAACCTGCTGGGCGGCGCCGAACGCCTGCGGCTGGACGGCGGAGTGGCGGGGATCGGAGGAGGCACCGGCGGCATCGACTACAACCTGTCCGCGCGGCTGGACCGGCCCGCAACGCTGTCACCAGACACCAACGGCTACCTGCTAGGAGAGTTCCGGCAGGACGACGAGCCGTTCTATCTGGAACGCTCAAGCACGCTGGAGATTGGTTTCGAGCACATCTTTTCCGACCAGTTGAGCGGCTCGGTCGGCCTGTCCCTGACCTACTCCGACGTCGAAGACGACCTCGGCAAGCGCAATTTCCACTACATCGGCCTGCCGACGGAGATCACATGGGACCGGCGCGACGACCCGCTGGAACCGACCAGGGGCTTCTATGTCAATCTGGATGCGTTACCTTTCTACGGTATCGGATCCACGGCGTCCGGACTGCACAGCGAATTGGATTTGCGCGGATACAAGGGATTCGGGCGGGATGATCGTTTCGTTCTGGCCGGTCGTCTGCAGTTCGGCTCGGTCGTTGGCGCGGAAATTGACAGCGTTCCGCCCGGACTGCTGTTCTTTTCCGGCGGTGGCGGAACCGTGCGCGGGCAGGCCTTCGAGTCGCTCGGGGTCGATCTCGGCGGCGGCGACATCTCTGGCGGCCGGTCGTTCCTGGGGCTTTCGGCGGAGCTCCGCGCGAAAATCACCAAGACTATCGGCGTGGTGGGTTTCTATGACACCGGCTATATCAGCGCCGACAGCGTTCCATCGTCGGACAGCGCCAATCACAGCGGCGCGGGCCTCGGGTTGCGGTATTACACCGGCATCGGCGCAATTCGCGTCGACGTCGCCAAAGCCGTCAACGGCGGCGACGGCGGCGGTGTCGAGCTTTATATCGGCATCGGGCAGGCCTTCTGATGCGGTATTTGATCTCTTTTCTGGTTGTGATTCTTCTTGCCGGACTGGCGCAGGCTCAGGACGCGCAAACGCAGGATGACCGCGGCTTTCTGCAATCCCTTATCGAGGACAACCTGTCGACCGAAGACACGCAGGTCCGCATCGAAGGGTTCAATGGCTCTCTGTTCGCAGCCTCCACTATTGACGAGTTGACCGTGGCCGACGTTGACGGCGTTTGGCTCACCATGACCGGGTTAAAACTCGACTGGAGCCGCACCGCCCTGGTGTCGCGACGGCTGGAAATTACCGAGCTTTCGGTGCAAGATATCGTGCTGGACCGGTTGCCACCCGGCCAGAGCGCGCCACCGTCGGCGGAGGCAAAACCGTTCAAACTGCCGGAACTGCCGCTGGAAGTGGATATCGAGAAAATATACGCAGGTTCGATTGCACTTGGCGCTCCGGTTCTGGGCACGGCGGCGACCCTGTCGCTTGAAGGCAGCGCGAACTTGTCGGGTGGCGCGGGCGAGGTGGATTTTCGGGCCAACCGGATTGACGGACCGGCCGGCACCTTCAGGATCGCGGCCGGTTATTCCAACGAGACTCAGGTGCTGGACCTCGACATCCTGCTCGACGAAGCCACCGGCGGCATTGCCGCGCATGTCCTGAAGCTGGAAGGCGAACCCTCGGTCCGGCTGGCCATCGCAGGATCGGCTCCGCTATCGGAGTTCGCGGCGACACTCGATTTACAGACCGACGGCGTTCAGCGCATCAGCGGACAGGTTGCACTGGCCAGCGTACCTGACGAGACCGCGGACGAAAGCCAGACCGACCGGCCACCGGCCCGGAAATTCAGCGCGTCCCTGACCGGCGATGTGGCACCGTTGTTCGCACCGGAACTGACCCCCTTCTTTGGTGACAGCATGGCCCTGTCGGTCGACGGTTTGCGGTTGCCTGACGGTCGAATCCGGATCAGTTCGCTGTTGGCGGAAACCGCTGCGCTGCGGCTCGGCGGAACACTCGACCTTGCTGCAAACGGCCTGCCCGAACGGTTCGACCTGTCAGGCCGGATCGCGGGCGCGCCGGGCGAAGTCGTCATGCTGCCCGTTCCCGGCCTGACCACGAGCCTGACCAGCGCCGAAATTTCAGCCCGTTTCGATGCCGCGACGGGCGACGCCTGGCAGGCCAGCGCCACGGTTCAGAATTTCCGCCGCGACGGCCTTTCCGTCAGCACTGCGGTTCTCAGCGGCGACGGGACCATCGCGACCTCGGGAACCCGTGCGGTTCTGGCGAACCTCGGTTTTGCCGCTTCCGGTATCGACCACACGAACGCCGACCTTGCGCGCGGGATGGGAGAGCAATTGTCTGGTTCGGCGGCCTTCGACTGGACCGAAGGCGCACCCCTGCAGCTGCTGGACCTGCAAGTAGAGGGCGCGGGGTTGTTGCTGAAAGCTGCGGGAACTCTGGATAACTTCGATACCGGTCTTACCGTGTCCGGCGCAGCCGATCTGAAGGCCGCCGCGATCGACCGGTTTTCCGGACTGCTCGGTCGCGACATCGCCGGCGGGATCAACCTTCATGGCGAAGGCGGCGGCGCGTTGCTGGACGGGTCCTTTGATCTGTCGCTCGACGCCGAGGCAACGGATCTGGTCACGGGAACCGCACAGGTCGATCCGCTCCTGACCGGTGTCAGCCGGCTGCGAATGGTAGCAAAGCGCGACCAGACCGGAACGGAACTGTCCCTGCTGACCATCCGCTCGCAGTCTGTCGATGCGACAGCCAAGGGCACCTTGTCGAGCACCGCCGGGCAACTCGACCTGCAGGCCGTTCTGACGGATGTCTCTCTGGTCGAAGCGAGCCTTACCGGACCGGCGAGCCTCGACACCGCGCTGGCGTGGGACAAAGACAGCCCGCTGGAACTGTCACGCCTGAAATTTTCCGGCGCCGGCGTCGACCTGAACGGCAGCGGACAACTCGATCTGGGCGATGACGCCCTGCCCGCGTCGGGACAGGCGGACCTGAGCGTTCAGGACCTGTCGCGGTTCAGCGCGCTGGCAGGACGGACACTGGCCGGTTCGCTGCGCGCTTCGGTTCAGGGTTCCGGCCAGATCAAGGGGCGCGACTTCGATGTGTCTCTGGATGCCGCCGGTGACGATCTGGGCGTCGGCATAGCAGAGGTTAACAAGCTGCTCGCCGGGTCCTCCAACATCGCGGCGCAAGTTGCCCGTTCAGAAGGTCAGTTTTCCGTCGGAAAACTTGACCTCAAAACCCCTGCCTTGTCGGCAGAAGCCCGCAGCACCGCAGGCGCCGGATCGGCATTGGCGTTCAGCGCGCGGCTGGAGAACGTCGGCCTGTTCGCGCCGGACTTCCCCGGCCCGGCGCAAATGCAGGGCACGGCCGAACCCTCCGGACAGGACTGGATCATTTCGCTGGACGGAACCGGGCCAGGAGGCACAACCGCGAAACTCGAAGGGCTGGTCGCCGGCGATCTGGGCGATGTCGATCTCGCGGTCTCCGGTTCGGCGCCGCTCGGAATGGCCAATCCGTTCATCGCGCCGAGATCGCTGCAGGGCGTGCTTGCCTATGACCTGCAACTGACAGGCCGCCCGGACGTCGGCAACCTGTCGGGACAGTTTTCCACAAACGGCGCGCGTCTCTCTGCCCCGACACTCAATCTCGTACTCTCGGATATCGACGCTTCGGTCGCCGTGTCGGACCGGCAGGCGCGGATTGCACTGTCGGCCAATTCACGCGACGGAGGCAGCATTCGTATCGATGGGCCCGTCAGCCTCCGGCCGGGATATTCAGCGGCCCTGGCGGTGGCGCTGTCGCAACTGGTGCTGACCGATCCTTCGCTTTACCGCACCTTACTGGACGGAAGCGTGGCAATCGAAGGACCGCTGACCGGCGGCGGCAGGATCAGCGGCGCAATTGATGTTGGAGCGACAGAAGTGCAGGTGACGGCAGGAACGGCCGGCGGTGGCGAAGTACTGCCGGGCCTGATCCACCTGCACGAGCCCGCCGACAGCAGGCGCACCCGTGAACGCGCCGGGCTACTTGTATCCGAAGAGGCCCCCGCCGGCGGCGGCGGTCCCGGTTTCGGGCTGGATCTGCTGGTGCGCGCGCCAAGCCAGATATTCATCCGCGGGCGGGGGCTGAACGCCGAATTCGGCGGACAGGTGCGCCTGTCCGGCACCACCAACGACGTCATCCCGATAGGACAGTTCCAACTTATCCGGGGCCGCCTCGATCTGCTTGGCAAGCGTTTCGATCTGACGGAGGGACAGGTCAACATTCAGGGCAGCCTGGACCCCTTCATGCGTCTGGTCGCCGAGACCGCCAACGACGACATTACCAGCCGGATCGTGGTGGAAGGCCAGATCAGCGCGCCTGAGGTCAGTTTTGAATCGGAACCCGAACTCCCCGAGGACGAGATCGTCGCGCAGTTGCTTTTTGGCCGTGACATGACGACCCTGTCACCGTTTCAACTGATCCAGCTGGCAAGCGCCGTGGCCACCCTGACCGGACGTGCCGGTGGCGGCGTCGTATCGAACCTGCGCAGCAATGTCGGGCTGGACGATCTTGATATCAGCAGCACCGCTTCGGGCGAGACTCAGGTGCGCGCGGGTAAATACCTGACCGACAATATCTATTCGGATATCAGCGTGGATTCCGCGGGCAAGACCGAGGTCAACCTGAACTTGGACATCAATTCCCGACTGAAGGTCAAGGGCCGGGTGGCAAACGACGGCGACACCGGCGTCGGCATCTATTACCAGCGTGATTACTAGAATCCGGCCCTAAGCCGCCGGGCGGATCAGGTAGAAGGCAAATACCATTATGGCCGCCGCCGATGCCCAGGATCCGAAGACACGCAACACGATCGCCATCCACCAATACTGTTCCGACCGCCTCCTCATAACTGCGCAAACAAGATAGGCCGCGGCCATAACCAGCAGCAAGGTGAAAACGAAATTGCCCAACAACAGCCACGTCGTCTCTTGGTAGTAATGGCCAATGAAGGCCAGCGGCGCGCAACAGGCACCTGCAAGGACCAGTAGGCCTGCTGCATCCGCTTGGGCAGGAAAAGGTGCAGCGCGACGGTCGCACCGAACAAGAGCGTCAGGATCAGGGCAAGCCAGACCATGTCGATCTGCCAGATGAAGACCACGGGAAACCCCAGCAGGACGCCGGCGAGAAACGCCGCAAATCCGATCAGGGCGTCGCGGCGACCCCAATAGGATATCGCCAGCCCGCAGACAGCCAGCAAGAGCAGTATTTCGGGCTGGTAGAGCGCCAGTTTCGCACCGACTTTGATCTGGCTTAATGGGGGGAAATGGTTGGCCAAGACGCTCCCGGCACCCGCAATCTGTATGGCCGCGGCCAGCAGGACGGCACGCCGGATCACGATAGAACTCCCGTCAGAAAGCCCAATCCGGTCAGAAAGATCCCACCGCCCATAGTGCGAACGATGACATCACCGAAGCGGACGGCGCGCAGCAGGCTGAAGCCAATACCAGTGGCGTGCAGGGCCCCGGTACCGATCACGAACCCCATGGCATAAACCGCCGGATGGGCCGCGTTCGGCAACTCCGCGCCATGCGCATAGCCGTGAAATATCGCGAATACTCCAACGATCACCGCGGCGACAATTGTCGGCAACCGGACCGCAAAGACAATCAACAGGCCCAGAACAATACCGGACAAGGCGATCATAAGCTCGACCGACGGCACGGGCAGCCCGATAACACCCATCGCGCCTCCGATCGCCATGATGCTCGGAAAGACAATCGGCAGCGCCCAAACAGACGGCTGGCCCAAATACGCGCCCCAGATACCCACGGCCACCATCGCCACGACATGGTCCCAACCGCGTATCGGATGGGACAGTCCGCTGACAAATCCGCCCGCTGTTACTTGGTCGGTATGGGCAAAGGCAGGCGCTGAAAGCATCAACCCCATGAACAACAGAGTGGCCGGAATTCTCAGTGATGGCATATCGACGACCCGATCCTCTTCAATTATGGAATTTTGTCGTGAATTCGGTTGCTTGCACTATACGGTCTGACCGTCGGGTTTCAAACACTATCTCAAAAAGTGCCCCGCGCTTTCGAACTTGATAAAACCCCGCGAGAGGTCCAGAATTAAAACATGGTATCCCGCGCTTGTGGCGAATTAATGAGGCCCCGGCATGAAACGCTCCGACGTCAACACGATCCTTCTGGAAGGTGACGCCTTCATCCGGTCGTTCGGCTTTCGACTGCCGCCCTTTGCCTATTACACCCCAACCGAGATGCGAACGAAATCCGGTACCGATATCTTCCGCAACCGGCTTGGCTGGGATATCACCGACTATGGCGCCGGTCGGTTCAATCAAATGGGCTTGTTCCTGTTCACCGTCCGGAACGGCAGGGCCGAGGATCTGGCGAAGGGTCGCGGTATGCTCTATGCCGAGAAAATCATGATCTCTCGCGAGAACCAGCTCAGCCCGATGCACCGCCACAACATCAAGGCCGAAGACATCATCAACCGCGGCGGCGGCAACCTGATACTCGAAATTTACGACCAAGACCCCGACGGATCAGTCGACCGGACCCGGCCGGTGACGGTCCCGGTGGACGGCGAATTGCGGACGCTGAAACCCGGTTCGTACCTGTGCCTGAAACCCGGAGAGAGCGTGACGCTGATGCCGGGCATCTGGCACGCGTTCTGGGCCGAAAAAGGCGACTGTCTGATAGGAGAGGTCTCGACCGTCAACGACGATTTGACGGACAATGTCTTCGAGGAACCGATCGGCCGCTTTGCCTCGATCGAGGAGGACGAGGCACCGATACATCTGTTGGTGTCGGACTATTGATCGCGCAAAAAGGCCCGGCGCCTTGCGGACCGGGCCAATAAAACTCTCAGCGGTGCGCGGCGATCAGATCGCGAGATACTTGTGCCGCAGTTCTTCGTCGTCCAGCACTTCCTTGGCGGTGCCGTCATAGACCCCCATGCCTGTATCCAGAATAACGGCCCGGTCCGCGAGATTGAGCGCTGCAATCGCGTTCTGCTCGACGATCACCGTGGTGATGCCTTGTTCACGGATCAGGTGCAGGGTCTTTTCGATCTCGTGCACGATGACCGGCGCAAGCCCCTCATAGGGTTCATCCAGCAACAGCAGCTTGATATCACGGGCCAGAGCACGGCCGATGGCCAGCATCTGCTGCTCGCCGCCCGACAGGGTCGTGCCCTCTTGCTTGCGGCGTTCGCCCAGACGCGGGAACAGGTCGTAGATACGTTCGATGGACCAGCCGATCGGCTTTTCGATCTGCGCCAGCTGCAGGTTTTCCTCGACCGTCAGGCCCTGAATGATCCGGCGGTCTTCGGGCACCAGCGCAATGCCGGCCTGCGCCGCCTGCCAGGCTTTCATCAGGTGCAGCGGTTGGTGGTCCAGCCAGATCTCGCCATGTTTCAGCGCCGGATTGTCCAGCCGCGCCATGGCCCGCAGGGTCGAAGTCTTGCCGGCGCCGTTACGGCCCAAAAGCGCGAGAATCTCGCCCTCGTGGATGTTCATGCTTACGCCCTGAACGATATAACTCTCGCCGTAATAGGCATGGATATCCCATGCGGAGAAATAGGCCGGTGCGGTTGCGGCGTGATTGGCGTTCTTTTCCTTGGTCATGGTCGATGTATCCAGCATTAGTGCGCCCCTCCGAGGTAAGCTTCCTTAACCTTGGGGTGGCCTTTGATGTTTTCCGGGGAATCTTCGACGATTACGGTGCCCTGTGCAAGGACGCTGATCCTTTGCGCCAGAGAAAACACAACATGCATGTCATGCTCGATCACCGCCATCGTGATGTGGCGCCTCTCCTGGATCTCTGCCAGCAGGGCGATTGTATTGTTGGTGTCGGCCCGCGCCATGCCCGCCGTCGGCTCATCGAGCAGCAGTAATTTAGGGTCCTGCGCAAGGCACATCGCCATTTCCAGCCGCCGCTTGTCGCCACGCGACAGGCTCGAGGCGCGCATATCGCGCTTGTCGGCCATGTTCACGTCCTCCAGCATCTGCTGCGCCTTGTCGCGGACATCGGTCTGGCTGCGCACGCTCGTCAGGGCGTTCATCTCGAAACTGCCGTCCCGCTTGCCGAAACAAGGGATCAGCACGTTTTCGAAAACCGTCAGGTCGCTGAATATCTCGGGGGTCTGAAAAACCCGCGAAACGCCGGTCTGGTTGATCTCGTGCGGCTTCTTGCCAATCAGGGACACGCCGTCGAAGGTGACAGATCCGGTGTCGGGCATCAGCTTGCCGACAAAACAGTTCAGCAGCGTCGATTTTCCGGCCCCGTTCGGGCCGATGATGGCGTGTATCGTGCCCTCCTCGACCTTTAGGTTGACGTTATGCAGGGCTTTCAGACCGCCGAAGCTCTTATTAACGTTCTTGACTTCTAGAATGCTCATATTTGTGCTCCTACTCGGCCGGTGTCGATGCAGCGTCGGTCGGGGGGTTTCCCCGTCCGGTACGGTTGCGGATCCAGTTGCCGATCCTGGTTCCACCCTCGACCAAACCACCCGGCAGGAAGATGATTACCAACATGAACAGGCCGCCCAGGGTCAGGTGCCAGCCTTCGCCGGTGAACTTGGACAAGA
>JBFFQS010000052.1:0-13353 GCA_041573315.1 Amylibacter sp.
ATCTGGATCGACTACCGGACCGAGGACGGCGGAGTGCTGGCGACGTTTACCGGGCGGCGGGAGCCGTTGACCAGCTGGTCCATAGTGAAATCCTGTGTTGCGCGGCCTTTCGGGTCGATGCGCGTGGTGGGTCTGATCTATTGGCAAGCTTTGAAGCTGAAATTGAAGGGCGCGGCTTATCGTGCGCGGCCTTTGCCGCCGTCCGAGGAGGTATCGAGATGAAGCTTCTTTGCGCTGCATTCGCTTTTGCCGCGACCCTCGCGGCGGCATCCGCCGACGAGCGGCCGCCGGAGGTCGCGCGCGCGGTGGCGGGTGCGGAACTGCGCGGATCGGCAATGGTGGATTTCCTGACGTTTCCGCTCTATGAGGCGCAGCTCTGGACACCGGACCAGCAGCGCGTGGATCAGGCCGACAGCTTTGCGTTGTCGCTGACCTACAAACGCGGTTTCAAGGCGCGATCCCTGGCGAAGGGCTCGGTGAGCGAAATCGCAAGGATCGAAGGCCGCCCGAAGTCGGATTTCGCGGATCTGGAAGAGATGCTTCGTGACTGTTTCGCCGATGTTACCGAAGATGACCGCATCACCGGCGTGTCTGCCTCGCCCGATACCGCTACATTCTTCGTGAACGGCGCTCAAAGCTGCACTGTGTCTTATCCCAACCTGCGCGATAGGTTCTTTGGTATCTGGCTGGGCAGCGACACCCGCGATCCGGAAGTCACGGCACGTCTGAGGGGAGAACCCTGATGGAAGCCATTTTGACGCGGGGCGGGGCCGTTTTGCCCCGCTACGGCTTGTTTGCAGGATTTTTGGCCTTCGCCGGATTGCCGATCTACATCCATGCGCCGAAGTTCTTCGTTGACCAGTACGGCGTCAGTCTCGCGGCCATCGGCGGTGTGCTGCTGGTTTTAAGGCTGATCGACTTCGTGCAGGACCCGCTGCTTGGCAAGCTCGTGGATCGTCTGGGCGCGGCGCAGTCGGTCGCCGCCACGTCTGCGGTCGCTCTGCTGGCGTTGTCGATGCTGGCGCTTTTCGCCGTAACGCCGATGTTCGACCCGCTGCTCTGGTTCTTTGTCGTTCTGGCCGTGCTGTTCACCTGCTTCAGTTTTCTGACCATTCTGTTTTATGCGCAGGGCGTGGGCATGGCTCCGCAGTTCGGTTCGGGAGGCCACGTAAGGATCGCAGCCTGGCGTGAGAGCGGATCGCTGGCGGGTGTTTGCCTTGCCAGCGTCGTGCCAGCGATTCTGACCGCTGCCGGCGTCGTGTCGCCGATGACCGGGTTTGCAATATTGTTTGCCGGCCTGGCAATGGTTGCGGCGGGATTGATGCATCCGATCTGGTCGGTGGCGATATCGCGTACGGGGTCTCTGCGCGCCGTTCTCCGTGACGCGGGATTGCGTCGGCTGGTCATCGTGGGCCTGTTCAACGCGGCCCCTATCGCCGTAACTTCGACGCTTTTCCTGTTCTATGTCGATTACCGGTTGCAGGCCGAGGCCATGTCTGGCCCGCTGCTGTTGCTTTTCTTTCTGTCGGCTGCCGCTTCGGTGCCGCTGTGGTCGGGTCTGGCGGCGCGGATCGGAACGAAACGCAGCCTGATCTGGGGCATGACGCTGTCTGTTGCAGCCTTTGCCTTTGCCGCGCCGCTGGGTGCGGGCGATGTCGCCGTGTTCGTTCTGGTCTGCGTGGCTTCGGGGGCAGCGCTGGGGGCGGATATGACGCTGCTGCCTGCCCTGTTCGCGAACCGGATCGAGGTCGCGCGAATTTCTGGCGGGCAGGCGTTCGGTCTCTGGAATTTTTGCACCAAATTCACGCTCGCGCTGGCGGCGGCAACGGTCCTTCCGGCGCTGGATTACAGTGGGTTCGATACGGATGGCCCGAACACGGATGAGACGCTGTTCGTGCTGTCGATGCTTTATGCTGTCGTGCCCTGCGTTTTGAAACTTGTCGCTATCGGCATTTTGACCGCTACCGACCTCGAGGAGGTATAAATGAGTACCGCGCTAATCTATTTTCTGTCGGGACTGTTTCTGGCCATTGTAGCGGGTATCGTGCTGCAACGGTTTCTCGGGTTCCGGTCGCAGAAGCCCGACGACTACGCCGGTCAGGGTCAGGATTTCGATATCCGCAAACACCTGAACGGCCCCATGATTTGCGAAGGCGTGATCTATGGCCCTACAGGCCGCGTCAACACGCGGTTCGTCGCAAACATGAACGCGAAATGGGTCGGAAACTCCGGCCACATGACCGAAGAGTTCCGCTATGACAACGGCGGCTCGCTGGACCGTGAATGGACGCTGCGGCTGAGCGGCGACGGCGATTTCATGGCGACCGCGCCCGACATCGTCGGCGTCGGCAAGGGGCGGCAGGCCGGGTCCGCCGTGGAATTGAAATACGCCATCAAGTTGCCCGAAAGCGCGGGCGGCCATGTTCTGGACACCACGGACTGGATGTACCTGATGGAAAACGGCACGATCATCAATCGCAGCCAGATGCGCAAGTTCGGCATCAAGGTGGGTGAACTGGTGGCGACGATTCGCAAGGCTGCCTGATGGATTTTTCCGGCAAGCGCTACTGGCTGGTTGGCGCCAGCGAAGGCCTGGGCCGCGCCCTGGCGCAGGAACTGTCCGCGTTGGGCGCGGAACTTGTGCTGAGCGCGCGGGATCGGGACCGGCTTGCCGCCCTGCAGGCGGATCTGCCCGGCCCGTCAGACATCGTAACCGTCGATGTCCGTGACAGCGCCGCCGTCGATCAGGCTGCCAAAGAGGCGGGGCGGATCGATGGCGTTGTCTATCTGGCAGGCGTATACTGGCCGACGAAATCTGCGGACTGGAACCCGGATCAGGTCGAGGCGATGATCGACATCAACCTGACGGGGGCCGCGCGCGTTCTGGGCCGGGTCGTGCCGGTGTTCGCCGCAGAGGACCGCGGCCATGTCGTGATTATCGGCAGCCTGTCGGGGTTTCGCGGCCTGCCCGGCGCCATCGGCTATGGCGCGAGCAAATCCGGCCTGATGCATCTGGCCGAGGACATCCATGCCGACCTGCATCGTACGAACGTCAAGGTGCAACTGGTCAATCCGGGGTTCATCAAGTCGCGCCTGACCGACAAGAACGCATTCCAAATGCCGTTTATCATGGACGCGGAAGAGGCCGCCGGACAAGTGGTCGCGGCAATGCGCGGCAACCGCTTCCAGACAAATTTTCCCCGCGTCTTTTCATGGCTGTTCCGGGCCGGAAACTTTCTGCCTGAGAGCCTCTATTACCGAATATTCGGCGCTAAAACCTGAAGGACGTCCAAAAACCGCTCGGCAAGAAATTGCGTGTTTGATGTCGGGCAGGGCGTCCTTTCGCCATAGTCTTAACAATGTTTCCCGATAGGCCCTATACTACAGACGTTTTTATAGATTGGTCGGAGGAAAAACATGCGGGATATTGCGGGGCGATCGGGTATCGCGGCGGCGCTGGCGGTTATTGCGGCGACATGGAGCGCCGGAACGGCGCTGGCTGAGAATCTGGTGCTGGTGATCGGAAACAGCCGGTACCAGAACACCGTCAACGCCAAGGATGCGACGCGTGTCTTCGATCTGGAACAGGCGCTGGGCGAGGCTGGGTATCGCGTGCAAAGGGCGCAAAACGCCACCCGTGACGATATGCGCGCGATCCTGACGAACTTCGGGGACGATGCGGCTGAGGCAGACCGCCTGATCGTGATTTTCGCCGGCCATATCCTGACCAACGGAACCGAGACATTCCTGACGCCGACCGACCTGAAGGACCCAAGGCCGATCACTATCCAGTTGCAGGCGCCGTCGCTGTCATCCTTCCTTTCGATCATGGCGGACCATGCCGGCGGCGCGGCGATGTTTGTCGGCTTCCACGACGAAAAGGGCGGATTCTTTGGCGGTGAGCCCGGATTTACCGGCATAAACGGCCTGACGCCCGGTCTGGGGCCGGTAACGATTCCGCAGGGTGTCTTGCTGGCGAGCGGACCGCCAGACAAGCTGACGGAGGCGCTGCGGTCAGGGTTCCTGACAGCGGATGCCTCGACGGCGAGTGTTGTCGAGGATCTGGACGAAACGATCGAGGTCGCGGGCTATGTCTCGAGGTTCTCGACGCTTGCGCCCGGGCGGGAAGAGGGTGTTGAAATGCCCTCCGGCGACGCGGATAGCCGCGAAGAGGCCTATTGGCGTATCGCCGAGACCCAGAACACGATTGCCGGTTACGAGGATTTCCTGAGCCGCTATCCCAAGGGTGCCTATGCCGAAATGGCGCGGATCAAGATCAACGAGATGCAGCAGGGACCGGCCGAGCCACAGGTCAGCACCGCGGAGCAGGCGGAAATCGACCTCGATCTAAACCGCGAGGACCGCAAGCAGATTCAGCGCGACCTGACCATCCTGGAGCATGATCCGCGCGGCGTCGACGGGCTGTTCGGTCCGGCGACACGGCGCGCGATCAGCAGCTGGCAGGTCGCCAACCGCTTCACCGAAACCGGCTATCTGGATCGCCGCCAGCTCGACCTGCTGCGCGAACAGGCACAGGTCCGTGGCGAGCAGCTGGCCGAAGAGGCACGGCGCAAGGCGGAAGAGGAGCGGCAGGCCGATATGCGGTTCTGGAGCCAGACCGGGCAGAGTGGACAGGAAGCCGACCTGAGGATCTATCTGCGCAACTATCCCGACGGCATTTATGCCGAAGAGGCGCGGCGGCAGCTTGACGCGATCGAGCGCGCGCGGATCGAGCAGAGCCAGGGGCCGGAGCGCACCGCATGGCAACGGGCGGAAGAGATCGGAACCGAGGATGCCTACGAGGATTACCTCTACCGGTATCCGAACGGATTATTTGCCGATACAGCGCAGGAACGTATCGAGGCTTTGCGCCGGGATGCACAAGACCGCGACAGGCTGGACGCGGCGCGGCGCGAGGAGGATCGCCTCGGACTGAATACACAGGCATGGCAACTGATCGAGCGCAGGCTGGCGCAGCAGGGCCTCGATCCCGGCAAGGTCGATGGCCAGCCGACTGACAAGACGCGCAAGGCGATTCGCAAGTATCAGAGCAGCGCCGGTCTGCCGGTCACCGGATATATGGACCGGACCACCCTGTCGCGGTTGATACTTGTGATACGATTTTAGAAGAACGGGCGCGGGCGGACCTGCGCCCCAAATAAAAACGCCGCTGACGGGCAGCGGCGTTTTTAAAGAAATCTTCGGGTAATCAGCCCTGGCGCGCTTTGAAGCGACCCTGGGTTTTGTTTATCACGTAAACGCGGCCCTTGCGACGAACAACACGGCAATCGCGGTGACGCGCCTTGAGCGAGCGAAGTGAGTTTCTGACCTTCATGGCCTTCTCCTTTTTTCGCGGCGCGACCGAACGACCGGGCGCCAGACTTGTTTCAGACCCCTTGCGGGGATGGTGGGCGTAACTGGGATTGAACCAGTGACCCCTTCGATGTCAACGAAGTGCTCTCCCGCTGAGCTATACGCCCTAACACAAAACCGTCCAAAGACAGCCTTCGTAGACGCGCTCTATAGAAGGGTTCCGCGGCCTGTTCAAGTGGTTTTCATTTCATTATTCTTTCTTATTGTGGCAAAACATGACTCGCATGACACCGATTGAATACTATCTTCGCGAACCGAAGCGGCTGACCAGCGCCGTTGTCTTCAGTTCCCCTCACAGCGGGCGTGACTATCCGTCCGCGTTCCTGCGTGCGAGTCTGCTTGACGATCGCGCGCTGCGCAGTTCCGAGGATGCCTTTGTCGACGACTTGTTCGGTGCCGCTCCGGATTTCGGCGCGCCGCTGATCGCGGCCTCCGCGCCGCGGGCATATGTCGACCTGAACCGGTCCGTCGAGGACCTCGATCCGGCGATCATTCAGGGCGTTTCGCGCAACCACCCGAACGCGCGGGTCGCCTCCGGTCTGGGCGTGATCCCGCGGGTGGTGGCGGAGGGCAGGGCGATCCAGTCCGGCAAGATCACATTTGACGAAGCGCAGGAGCGGCTGCGGAAGTACCACACGCCTTTCCACACAAGGCTGAAGGATTTGCTGAAACGCGGCCGTAGCGAATTTGGTCAGGTTCTGCTGGTCGATTGCCATTCGATGCCCAGCGAAGCGCTGAACACCAGCCGGGGCGAGGGCGTGGTGCGCCCGCAGGTCGTGCTCGGCGACCGTTTCGGGGCCTCGTGCGGCAAGATCTATGTGGACCGGATCGAAGCGATCTTCCGGCAGGAGGGTTTCACGGTGGCGCGCAACTCGCCTTTTGCCGGCGCCTATATAACCCAGTCCTATGGCCGGCCGGCAGCCGGTGTGCACGCGATCCAGATAGAGATAGACCGCAGCCTCTATATGAACGAGGCGACGATTCGCACGAACAGCGAATATGCGAACACGAAACGGCGGCTGACCGCCGTTGTGCGCCAAATCTGCGATATCGCGGTTCCTCAGGTCGGTTTGGCGGCGGAATAACCCGCACCCCAGGTTCAGCGCAGGGCGCGGCCTTTCAGAATCGCATCCTTTCCGAATCGTTCGCGGATCGCGTCGGTCGCGCGTTCCGCCTTGGCCTTGGCGGCTTTGTCCTGTTCCAGAAGGTCGTTGTACTGGTCCGCCTCGGCGGCGGCGAACAATTCGCTGATACCGACTCCGATCAGCCGGAACGGAGCCTGATCCATGACTTCCGTCAGCATCGGGCGGGCTGTGTCATAGATGCGGCCCGCGCTTTGTGTCGGTTCGCGCAGGCTGATGCGCCGCGTCAGGCTCTGATGGTTGGCGCGTTTGACCTTTAGCGTGACGATCCGGCCAGACCGGTCCTTGGCCTTGGCGCGGTCAGCGACCTGTTCCGCCAGGCGCCACAGATAGCCGTCTAGGCGGGCGATATCGGAAATATCCTCGAAGAACGTCGTTTCCTTGGATATGCTTTTGACGCTGGCGCTCTGATGTATGCGGCGTTTGTCCTGCCCCCGCGCCAGATGCCACAGGCGGTCACCCATTGAGCCGTAAGAGGCTGTCAGGTCGGCGCGATCCCGGCGGCGCAAGTCCGCGAAGGAGCGAATGCCATCGCGCTCAAGCCGGGTCTGCATCGCCTTGCCGACACCCCAGATCAGCTTCACCGGCATCGGGGCCAGCAGCGGTTCGGTTTCCGCCGCGCCGATCAGGGAAAATCCGCGCGGCTTGTCGAAATCGGACGCCATCTTGGCCAGAAACTTGTTGTGTGACAGACCGACGGAGCCGGACAGGCCAAGTTCGGTTTCCATCCGCTTGAGCAGCCGCGCCATGGATTTCGCCGGCGAAGCGTGGTGCAGCCGTTCGGTGCCCGTCAGGTCCAGAAACGCCTCGTCCAGCGACAGCGGTTCGACCACCGGCGTCAGGTCCTGCATCATCGCCCGGATCTGGCTCGAAACCTCGACGTAAACCTCCATGCGCGGGCGTACCACCACGGCCTCGGGGCAGAGTTTAAGTGCCTGGAACATGGGCATGGCGGATTTCACGCCCTTGATCCGGGCGATGTAGCATGCGGTGGAGACGACGCCGCGCTGACCGCCGCCGATGATCACCGGTTTGTCGCGCAAATCAGGATTGTCGCGCTTTTCCACCGAGGCGTAGAACGCGTCGCAGTCCATATGCGCGATGCTCAGGCTGTTTAGTTCGGGGTGCGCCAGAACGCGCGGCGAGCCGCAGTTCGGGCAGCGGCGGGCGGCGTCGAACTCGGTCAGGCAGTCGCGGCAGAGGGCGGGTGTGGGCATGGCCCGATTATCTCAGGAAACGGGCGCGCGGGAAAGCGTTAGCTGTCGGCCAGCTCTGCAATTATATCAAGCGCCGCCTGACGCGGATTTTCCGCGGCCCAGATGGGGCGCCCGACCACGATGTGATCGGCCCCGTCGCGGATCGCCGAAGCAGGGGTGGCGATGCGCTTCTGGTCGCCCGCAGCGGCCCCGGCGGGGCGCACGCCGGGGGTGACGATCAGCTTGCCTTCTGCCTCGGGCAGGGCGCGGATCAGTGCGGCTTCGTGGGGGCTGGCAATCACGCCATCGGCCCCGGCATCCAGTGCGCGACGGGCGCGTTCGACCACCAGGTCCTGCACATCGCCCGCGCGGATCAGGCATTCGTCAAGGTCGTTACGGTCGAGCGAGGTCAGGATGGTGACGGCGAGGATTTTCAGATCACTGTCGCCACGCCCGGCCACCGCTGCGCGAACCACATGCGGATCGCCGTGCACGGTCAGGAAATCCAGGTCGTATTGCGCGATACCGGCAACCGCCTTTTCCACCGTCGCGCCGATGTCGAAGAACTTCATGTCCAGAAAGATGCGCTTGCCTTGGCTTTTCAGCTCGTTGGCCAGCGCCAGCCCGCCGCCGGTGAGCATGCCCAGCCCGATCTTGTAGAAAGACACGGTGTCGCCCAGTTGGTCTGCGATCTGGCTGGCAACCATCAGGTTGGGCACGTCGAGGGCTACGATCAGGCGGTCATCGGCAGGCATTTGGCGGCTCCTTCAAATTTGCAGCCTCTTGGGCGTTTCGCCGGCCAAAGTCAAGATTGACGGCAGGCCTATTGCAGCCGCGAACCGACGGTGACCCACTGGGCGATCAGTTCAAGCGGACCGTAGCTGGTTATGAAAGCAACATCAGCGGCGTCCTGACCGACCCCGATACGCGCTATTTCATCAGCACCCGCCATGCCAGTCGGATCGACCAGATGCCATGACCCGTCCAGCCAGACCTCGGCGACGGCGTGGAAGTCCTGCGGCGTCACGCCGGGAGCATAAACGCTGGCGAAACGTGCCGGGATCGCCGAGGCCCGGGCCAGCGTGATCAGCACATGGGCGAAGTCGCGGCAGATCCCCTGACGCTGGACGAAGGTGTCCATCGCGGTGGTATGCGAGTTGCTGCATCCGGGGGCATAAAGGAACCCGGTCCTGATCCAGTCGCGCATCGCGGCGATGCGCGCGCCGCCCTGCAGGCTACCGAATTCCGCGGTGACGAAATTCTGGAACTCGTCCGCGGGGCAATAGCGCGATGGCATGAGGTATTTTACGATGTCACCGGGGACAAACTGTGGCGCGGCCGCGGCCAGTCCGGAAATGTCGGGCGCAGGGCGGATAACCTGAACGCTGGCCTGATAGTCACAGACGAGTTCTTGCTCGACATGCAGCCAGATGCGCTCTCCGATGCGGTCTTCTGCCGCGATCCGCGTGAAGGGCGCCGTGCCGGTCAGCGTTAGTCCCGAACTCAGAACCGGCTGATCGGACAGGTTCGCGGCCTCTACCTGCAACAGCAGGTCCGTGGCGCGCGCCATGCGATAATGCAGATGAACTGTCAGATCCAGGATCATTCAGGGGGCCGATGCGGTTCGGGGTTATGGGAAACAAAACGCAGCCTTCGGCGCGATTCGGTCCGCTATAACCGATCCGCCGCGCGGCGTGAACCTCGAATCTCCGGCTCTGTGCCGGCAGGCCGGAAATCGTCGTCCGTGTCAGACCACAGCGCCGAACAGGGCGCCGATCGCGGCCGTCGCCGCCATGGCGACCGCTCCCCAGAAGGTGACCCGGATTGTCGCCTTTGTCATTCCGGCGCCACCGGCCTTGGCACCCAGGGCACCGAGTGCCGCGAGGAAGATCAGGGTCGAGGCGATGACCGCGTACATCAGAGCGCCTTCCGGCGACAGCAGCAAGACAGCCAGCGGCAGCGCGGCGCCCACCGCAAACGTGGTGGCGGACGTCAATGCCGCCTGCAGGGGGCGCGCCGTCGTAATCTCCGAGATGCCGAGTTCCTCGCGCGCATGCGCACCCAGTGCGTCATGCGCGGTCAACTGTTCCGCAACTTCGCGCGCGGTCTGCGCCGTGACGCCTCGGTTTTCGAAAAAGCCGGCCAGTTCCTGCAACTCGAAGTCCGGCTGCTCGACGAGTTCCCTGCTTTCCTTCTCCAGATCGGCGCTCTCGGTGTCCGACTGCGAACTGACGGAGACGTATTCGCCGGCTGCCATCGACATGGCTCCCGCCACGAGGCCGGCGGTTCCCGCCAGCAGTATCTCGTTCGTGGCCGCCGCCGAGGCGGCGATCCCGACAATCAGGCTGGCAGTTGAAACCAGCCCGTCATTCGCCCCCAGAACGGCGGCGCGCAGCCAGCCTGACCGGTGGCTGCCGTGTTTTTCGATGTGAAATTTCCGCATAGGGTTCTCTGTTTCTTGATCTGCCTCAACGCTATCACGAATTTTTTGTGCATGGCTATATTCGAAGAGGTTTGACCCATCGCAGGGTATGCATTTGTCGTATGTGCCGCAGAAACATGAATCCTCACTGCTTTGCCATTTTCTGGCTGAAACGCTCTTGCGGGCCGTTCTGCGGGTGCCTATCTCTCAAAACGAAGGCTTGCAAAGCGACGTGCCTCCGAGAGGGCGTTCAATTTATAGCAGGCGCTTAATTGAGGAGTGACCAATGGACTTAGAAAAGTTCACCGAGCGGTCTCGTGGCTTTATACAGGCCGCTCAGACCATTGCGATGCGCGAAAGCCATCAGCGCTTTACCCCTGAACATCTGCTGAAAGCATTGCTGGACGACAGCGAAGGGCTGGCGGCCAATTTGATCAACCGCGCAGGCGGTCAGGCCGATACAGTGTTGCAGGAGGTTGATGCTCTGTTGGCTAAAATGCCGCAAGTGACCGGCGATGCCGGCAGCATTTATCTGGACAGCCAGACCGGCAAGGTTCTGGCCGAGGCCGAAAAACTCGCCCAGAAGGCAGGCGACAGCTTCGTGCCGGTGGAGCGCATGCTAACGGCGCTGTGTATCGTCAAGTCGGACGCCCAGACTGCCCTGAAAAACGGCGGTGTGACGGCACAGAGCCTGAACGAGGCGATCAACGATATTCGCAAGGGCCGCACCGCCGATTCGGCGAGCGCTGAAAGCGGCTATGACGCGCTCAAGAAATATGCCCGCGACCTGACCGAGGCCGCGCGGGACGGCAAGATCGACCCGATCATCGGCCGTGACGAGGAAATCCGACGCACGATGCAGGTTCTGTCGCGCCGGACCAAGAATAACCCGGTATTGATCGGTGAGCCCGGCGTCGGCAAAACCGCCATCGCCGAGGGCCTGGCCCTTCGCATCGTCAACAAGGACGTGCCCGACAGCCTGGAAAACAAGAAACTGATGGCGCTGGACATGGGTGCTCTGATCGCTGGCGCGAAATACCGCGGCGAATTCGAGGAGCGCATCAAGGCGGTCCTGTCGGAAGTCACGGCCGCCGCGGGCGAGATCATCCTGTTCATCGACGAGATGCACACCCTGGTCGGCGCGGGCAAGTCGGACGGGGCGATGGATGCCTCGAACCTGCTGAAACCGGCGCTGGCGCGCGGCGAGCTGCACTGCGTAGGCGCGACGACGCTGAGCGAATACCGTAAATATGTCGAGAAGGACGCGGCGCTGGCGCGGCGTTTCCAGCCGGTCATGGTCGAAGAGCCAACCGTGGAGGACACCATCTCGATCCTGCGCGGCATCAAGGAAAAATACGAGGTGCACCACGGTATCCGCATTTCCGATGCGGCGCTTGTGGCCGCCTCGACCCTGTCGCACCGCTATATCACCGACCGTTTCCTGCCGGACAAGGCCATCGACCTTATGGACGAGGCCGCCAGCCGTCTGCGGATGGAGGTGGACTCGAAGCCCGAGGCGCTGGACGCAATCGACCGCGAAATGCTGCAGAAGCAGATCGAGGCCGAGGCACTGAAGAAAGAGACCGATGCGGCGTCGCAGGATCGGCTGAAAAAGCTCGAAAAGGACCTGTCGGTACTGCAGGAAGAGTCGAGCCAGATGACGGCGCGCTGGCAGGCCGAGCGTGACAAGCTGGCCGGTGCCCGCGACATCAAGGAACAGCTCGACCATGCCCGTAACGAGTTCGAGAATGCCAAACGCGCAGGCGATCTGGCCAAGATGGGCGAGCTGCAATACGGCGTGATACCCGAACTGGAGAAGAAGCTGAAGAAGTCCGAAGAGGCAGGCGAGGACGTGATGGTCGAAGAGGCCGTCCGGCCCGAGCATATCGCCTCGGTCGTCGAGCGCTGGACCGGTATCCCGGTCGACAAGATGCTGGAAGGCGAGCGCGAGAAGCTGCTGCGCATGGAAGAAGAGATCGGCAAGCGTGTCGTCGGGCAGAACGATGCCGTCCACGCCGTGTCGAACGCGGTCCGCCGCGCGCGTGCCGGTCTGAACGACCCGAACCGGCCGCTTGGCTCTTTCATGTTCCTCGGCCCGACCGGGGTCGGCAAGACCGAACTGACCAAGGCTCTGGCGGAGTTCCTGTTCGCCGATGAAACCGCAATGGTGCGGATCGACATGTCGGAATACATGGAGAAGCACTCCGTTGCCCGTCTGATCGGCGCGCCTCCGGGTTATGTTGGCTATGAAGAAGGCGGATCGCTGACCGAGGCGGTGCGGCGCAGGCCATATCAGGTGCTGCTGTTCGACGAGGTCGAAAAGGCGCACCCCGATGTGTTCAACGTTCTGTTGCAGGTTCTGGACGACGGCGTTCTGACCGACGGACAGGGGCGCACCGTGGACTTCAAGCAGACACTGATCGTGCTGACCTCCAACCTCGGGTCGCAGGCGCTGAGCCAGTTGCCCGAAGGTACGGACAGCAGTCAGGCCAAGGATCAGGTGATGGAAGCCGTGCGCGGCCATTTCCGGCCCGAGTTCCTGAACCGTCTGGACGAGATCGTTCTGTTCGACCGGCTTAGCCGCAAGGACATGGACGGTATCGTGGATATCCAGCTCGACGATCTGCGCAAACGTCTTGTAACCCGCAAGATCACGCTGGATGTGGACGACCCGGCGCAAACCTGGCTGGCCAACAAGGGCTATGACCCGGTCTATGGCGCGCGGCCTCTGAAACGCGTGATCCAGAAGGAGTTGCAGGACGAGTTGGCGGAATTGCTGCTGTCCGGAGAGGTTCTGGACGGATCGACCGTGAAGGTTACGGCCGGTGCAGAGGGCTTGTTGATCAACGGCAAGGCGGCAACGCCAAGGATGCCGAGACCAGCGACCGTCCACTAGATGATATGGCTCCTGCGGATCATGCTGTTTCTGGTGTTGCGAATGGCCATCATGTTCTGGCCGGTGACGCTGGTCGCGGGAGCCTATATCTGGTTCGTCTACTTCTAAGATAAGTTTCAGGGCCGCCAAACGTCAGTTTGGCGGCCCTTTGAATAGGTGGGTAAAGAGGTCGCCCCCTTTACCCTATCCTGCCACCAATGGGGATCAGTTGGGCAGAATAACCGCGTCGATGACGTGGATCACGCCGTTCGATGCTTCGATGTCGGCTGTTACCACGTTGGCGCCGTCGATCTTGACACCGTTGTTAAGACCGTTCACGACCGC
>JBFFQS010000053.1:0-13254 GCA_041573315.1 Amylibacter sp.
ATCGACCGCGCGGAACTGAAGGCCGCCCTGTTGGAGATTGCCCCGCAGGTCCTCAAATACGCCGCCCCGGTCTGGAAAGTGCTGGCCGAGCGCCGCAAGAAGGGCGAGCGCATTCTGTTCGAGGGCGCGCAGGGCGCGTTGCTGGACGTGGATTACGGCACTTATCCCTATGTTACGTCGTCGAACACGCTGGCCGGCATGGCCGCGACCGGCACCGGCATGGGGCCGGGGGCTGTCGGGTTCGTTCTGGGCATCGTCAAAGCCTACACGACCCGCGTCGGCGAAGGCCCGTTTGCCTGCGAACTGTTCGACAAGGTTGGCGAACACCTGGCGACCGTCGGCCGCGAAAAGGGCACCGTCACGGGCCGGTCGCGGCGCTGCGGCTGGTTCGACGCCGTTCTTGTGCGCCAGACCTGCACGACCTCGGGCGTCAAGGGCATCGCGCTGACCAAGATGGACGTGCTGGACGGGCTGAAGGAGTTGAAAATCTGCGTCGGATATGAGCTGGACGGCAGGACGCTGGACTATCTGCCGACCGCCGCGGACGAGCAGGCCCGCGTGACGCCTGTCTACGAGACCATGGAGGGCTGGACCGAGAGCACCGTCGGAGCGCGGCGCTGGGCCGATCTGCCTGCGGCGGCGATCAAATACGTCCGCCGCATAGAAGAGCTGATTGAATGTCCCGTGGCGCTGCTGTCGACCTCGCCCGAGCGCGAGGACACGATCCTCGTAACCGATCCGTTTGCCGACTGATGGCGCTGTCGTACAAGGCAAGGCGGCGCTGGTCGCTGGTGATCCTGCTGATCGGCCTGCCGATCTATATCGTGATCGCGGTAACCATCATGAATGCCATCGGGCGGCTGCCGATATTGGTCGAGTTTCTGGTCTATATCCTGCTGGGCGTGCTCTGGGTGCTGCCGTTCAAGTTCGTGTTCCGGGGCATCGGCAAGGAAGACCCGGATGCCAGGAAATAGCTGAACGTTAGGGAAAAGCCGCCTAGGGGCGCTTTTTGTGCTCCGCGATCATCTTGCGATAGTCCTGCAGGCGCTGCCTGCGTTTCTCCGGATCGACCTTCGGTGCGGCCAACAGTTCCGCGACCGGTCTGCGGGTGCTGCCCTTTTCATCGAAATCCAGCGTGACGGTGCCGGTGGCGGTTTTGACGCTGATACGCCGTTCCGCCTCGGTCGCGACAACGGCGGCCTTGAGCCGGTCCAGGGACTGGTTCTTGCGGGTGTGATCGTCGTTTTCCAGCAGGGCGTTAGTGGTTTCCAGCAACCTGTCGATCGCCCGGTCCTCCATCGCCAGATAATCGTGGCTGACGGCGTCGTGCTGGCCATGCTTGGCCGTACCGTCGGCGGCGGCCTGCTCGATCGCCCGACGATTGATATCCATATTCTCGCGGATTGAGCGGCCGTTTTCTGCGCCGGGTTCGCCGTCTTCGGGCCGGATATCGGCATTCGCCACAAAGCGCGGGGAGAAGTCGTCGGCTCCCGAATCGGGATTGACGGCTTCGGCGGCGGCAGGGGGCTCCGCCGTTTCCCGCATTTGGGGGCCTTGAGCGCCGGACGGGCGCCCGTCAACCAGAGGTTCGGCGGGCAGGTTTTCCAGCGGGGACGTGACTTCCGGCAAAAGCTCGCTTTCCGACAGGCGGCTGGGCGTGTGCATAGTGCCGGCGTCCACCGGCGCCTTGCGGGCGTCCTGACCGTTTGTCAGTGTATCCATTGCCTGACGCGCGCTTGCCTCGAGCCTTTCGATGTCAAGCAGCCACTGCGGGCGGTTTTTAACCGGTGCCGGCTCTGCCGCGTCCAGTCGAATGGTGTGGAACTCGGGCGCCTTGGCCTGAACATCCTTGGCGGGCGGCTCTTCCCGCAGCAGAAGCGGCGTGTCCGGTTCTTGCCGGGGCTGCTCAGTTTGGCTGCTTGGCGCATCCTCTGCGGGGAACGAGAAGTTGGTCACGCCGGGGGCAAGGTCGTTAGCGGACAGGTTCCGTATCAACTGAACGGCCATGTCTACGCCTTCGGAAGAATTCCTGAACCCTTCCAGAACAATTCTGAATGGTCCGAATTCAACTCTTATAGCTCGAGTTTCTTCGCTCATTACCCCGAACCGATCACTTTCCGTCTCAGCAATTGCCCGCCCCTCGCGTGCAACACCGTAAATAAGGACTAAAAAGTGGGTTTAATTGAGGCGTAAATTGCTAGATTAAGGTGGGAATGTGGCATTTTGGGTAAATTCTTCATGAAAAATGGAAAATCCGGCGTCGCGACGCTGCTGGGCGGGGCCGCAGTCGATCCGAAGGTGATGGATCTGGCGCTGCGACTTGCTCCGAGCCTCTATTGCGCCGATGGCGGCGCGAATACGGCCGTGGCGATGGGGCTGGAGCCTTTGTCGGTTGTCGGCGACATGGATTCCATCACGCCGGAAACCGTAGCGGCGCTGGACTGTCCGGTGCTGCCGGACACCGATCAGGACACCACGGATTTCGAAAAGATTCTGGCCCATGTCGATGCCAAAACCGTTATCTGCATGGGATTTCTGGGGCAGCGACTGGATCACAGCCTCGCGGCGATGAACGCGCTGTCTAAATTTCCCGACAAGCGGGCGATTCTGGTGGGCGAGGAGGATATCTGTTTCCTGTCGCCGCCGGATCTGCGGATCACGGCGCAGGAGGGCGACCGGGTGTCGCTTTTCCCGATGCGCGAAAGTCAGGCCAAGAGCCGTGGTTTGCACTGGCCGCTGGACCCGCATGTGTTTCACCCGCACATGCGGACGGCCACGTCGAATCGCGCCACGGGCGACGCGGTGCATCTGTACGAGGTCAGCGGCGCGATGCTGGTGATCCTGCCGCTGAGCTATCTGGAGTCGGTGGTCGAGGGCTTCGTCAGCACGCCGGCAGATTGACCGCCAGACCGCCCTTCGAGGTTTCCTTGTATTTCTCGTTCATGTCGAGGCCCGTTTCCAGCATGGTCTTGATGCAGGCGTCCAGCGAGACGAGGTGCTTGCCGTCGCCGCGCAGCGACAAGGACGCAGCGGAGACCGCCTTGATCGCGCCCAGACCGTTGCGTTCGATGCAGGGCGCCTGAACCAGCCCCTTGATCGGGTCGCAGGTCATGCCGAGGTGGTGCTCCAGTGCAATCTCCGCCGCGTTTTCCACTTGCGAAGGCGTGCCGCCGAGAATGGCGCAGAGCCCGGCGGCGGCCATGGCCGAGGCGGAGCCGACCTCTCCCTGACAGCCGACCTCGGCCCCTGAAATCGAGGCGTTGGTCTTGATCAGCCCACCGATGGCGGCGGCGGTCAGCAGGAACTCCGGGATTTTCGCCGGATCGGCTTGCGGGACGTGGTCGAGGTAGTAACGCAGGGTGGCAGGGATCACGCCGGCCGCGCCGGTGGTGGGCGCGGTGACGACCTGATGGCCGGCGGCGTTTTCCTCGTTCACCGCCATGGCGTAGGTGGCGATCCAGTCGTTGATGATGTGCGGCGCCTGAAGGTTCTTGCCGCGTTCGGCTTCCAGTTTGTCATGGATGCACTTGGCGCGGCGCTTCAGGTGCAACCCGCCCGGAAGCTCGCCGTCCTCGGACAATCCGGCGTCGATGCAATTGCTCATGACGCGCCAGATCTTGCTGATGCCCGCGTCCAGATCGTCGTGGCAGCGCTGCGAAAGCTCGTTCTCTCGTTTGATCTCGGCGATGGATTTGCCGGACTTTTCCGCCATCGCGACCATTTCCATGGCGCTCTTGAAGGGATTGGGCACGGTGACGACATGGCCGAGGACCGGTTCGTCGCCTTCCATTTCCCGCTCCGTTTTCACGAAACCGCCACCGATGGAATAGTAGTTTCGCGCCAGCAGGGTGTTGCCCTTTTCGTCGAGCGCGAAAAAGCCGATACCGTTCGCATGGTACGGCAGCGCGGTTTCATAGTCGAAGATCAGGTCGGTTTCGGGATCGAACCGATAGGCGGGGTGACCCGGCGGGCGGATCAGATGGGATTCGGAAATGGTCTTCTGGGCCTCCTTTGCCTTGGCCGCGTCGAAATCGTCGGGCCGGAACCCGTCCAGGCCGAGGATCGAGGCCCAGTCGGAGCGGTGCCCCTTGCCGGTAAAGGCGAGCGATCCGTGCAGACGGCAGGACAGGCGTGCGGGTTTCAGTCCCTTTGACTTGATCTCTTCCAGAAACATGCCGGCGGCAAGCATCGGGCCCATGGTGTGAGAGCTGGAAGGGCCGACGCCGATCTTGAAAATTTCGAATATGCTGAGAAACATTGTCGTCCCCGAAGATTGCCTGTCAGACGCCTTTTATGCACGCTTTAGGCCGTTTTCGCATCCGACGAAAGCGACCAAATTCCACTGTTTGCGCCGTCAGGCCGGAAAACTCCCGTTTTCCTTCCCCAAGAACACGATTCAGCCTCGCCCAGACGATGGAAACTTCCTATAAGGCGCAGATCAAAAGAGGAGCCTACACGTGAGCGGAAACCTGTCACCTGCGGAAATCGGGAAATTCCTGTCGGCCAAGGGCGCGATGCGCTTTGTGGAGCCGGACATGAAACTGGGCCTCGGGACCGGGTCGACGGCGGCCTGGCTGGTCAAGCTGCTGGCGCATACCAAGCGGACGCAGGGGCTGAATTTCACGGCTGTCGCGACCTCTTATGCCACGACGGAACTGGCGAATTCTCTGGGGATCGATATCCGCGGGCTGGACGAGGTCGGGCAGCTGGACCTTACAATCGACGGCGCGGACGAGTTCGATCCGGCGCTGAACCTGATCAAGGGAGGCGGCGCGGCGCTGTTGCAGGAAAAGATCGTGGCCACGGCCTCTGACAAGATGGTGGTGATCACCGACAAGAGCAAACGGGTCGAGGCGCTGGGCGCGTTCCCCCTGCCGGTCGAGGTCGTGCAGTTCGGGTTCCGCACCACCCAGCGGCTGGTCACGGAAATGCTGGCCGATCAGGACGTTCAGGGCCGCAAGGTGACAGTGCGCATGGCGGGCGATCAACCGCTTGTGACCGACGAAGGCCACCATATTCTGGACCTGCATCTGGAAAAGATCGGCGACGCACATAGGTTGACTACAAGCCTTGCCGGGATCGCGGGCGTCGTGGAGGACGGGCTGTTTCTGGGTATCGCCGATGCGGTTGTTGTGGGTCACGGCAGCGGGCGGCTGGAAACGCAGGTCGCCGGACGCGACGACTGGCAGGTGGAAGAGATTGATTTGCAGGCCGAGGCCGCCTTGTTGGCGGCGCTGGCCGGATAGGGGTTTTGTTTCATGGCTTTTGACTACGATCTGTTTGTGATCGGCGGCGGGTCCGGCGGGGTTCGGGCCGCGCGCATGGCGGCGCTGTCGGGCGCGAAGGTGGCGATTGCCGAGGAATACCGCTGGGGCGGCACCTGCGTGATCCGGGGCTGCGTTCCGAAAAAGCTGATGGTCTATGCCTCGGAATTTTCGACGGCCTTCGAGGACGCGCGGGGCTTCGGCTGGACCGTGGGCGAGACGTCTTTCGACTGGTCCAAACTGATCGCCGCCAAGGACCGCGAGATAGAGCGTCTGGAATGCGTTTATCAGGCCAATATGGAAAAGGTGGGCGTGAAGCTGTTCGAAGCCCGCGCCGCGATCGCCGATCCGCATACCGTCAAATTGTCCGGTGGCGAGACTTTCAGCGCCAAGCACATCCTTATCGCCACCGGCGGGGCCCCCTTCGTGCCGGATGTCGAGGGCGCGGAACATGTGATCACCTCGAACGAGGTTTTTAACCTTCCGGACCTTCCCAAACGGGTGATGGTGGTCGGCGGCGGCTATATCGCCTGCGAATTCGCCTGCATTTTTCACGGCATGGGTGCAGAGGTTACCCAGTTCTATCGCGGCGAGCAGATCCTGCGCGGCTTCGACGGAGAGGTGCGGGGCCATGTCGCCGACGAGATGCGCGAAAAGGGCATTGACCTGCATGTCGGCACGGACGTGGTGAAGATTGAAAAGACCGACGGCGGATTGCAGGTGAAATGCACAAACGGCCGGTCTTATGAGGTCGATTGCGTGCTCTATGCCACCGGCCGCAAGGCCAACACGACGGATATGGGTCTGGAACAGGTCGGCGTGAAGCTCGGACGGGCCGGAGAGGTCGAGGTGGACAAGTATTCCCAGACCTCGATCCCGTCGATCTATGCCGTTGGTGACGTCACCGACCGCGTCAACCTGACGCCGGTGGCGATCCGCGAGGGCATGGCCTTCGTCGAGACCGTGTTCAACGCCAACCCGACCAGCCCCGATCACGACCTGATCCCGACCGCGATTTTCACGCAGCCGGAAATCGGCACGATCGGCCTGTCGGAAGAGGCCGCGCGCGAGCGGGAAGAGATCGAGGTCTATCAGTCCACGTTCCGCCCTATGATGCATACGCTGGCCGAGAATCCCGAACGCATGATGATGAAGCTGATCGTGTCCAAGACCAGCCGCAGGGTGCTGGGTTGTCACATCGTCGGATCGGCGGCGGGCGAGATGATACAGATGGTGGGAATCGCCATGAAAATGGGCGCCACGAAGGAGGATTTCGACCGAACGATGGCGGTTCATCCGACGGCGGCAGAGGAATTGGTGACAATGCGCACGCCCGTGCGCAGTTAGACGATTGTGGCGGTTGATTTTTTGACAAAAAGCGCCACGTAGGAGATAGGTAAGCTGGAATATCCAGAAAGGACGATAATACATGCCAAGTAACAACTCGGGCGGCCCTTGGGGCGGCGGCGGTGGAAACCGCGGTTCAGGAAACGAAGACGGGGGCCGCAAGCCACCCAGCGGTGGGGGGCAGCCTCCGATCCCCGAACTTGACGAGATCGTACGCAAGGGTCAGGAACGCCTGCGTGTTCTGATGGGCGGCAAGGGTGGCGGGTCCACCAATGGACGCGGCCCGTCGGGCGGCGGTGGCGGCGGTATCGGGCGCGGTGGCGTGATACTGGTTCTGATCGCGGCCGTGGGCCTGTGGGCCTTCAGCTCGTTCTATCGCGTGGACACGTCCGAGCAGTCGGTCGAATTGTTCCTCGGCAAGTACTACAAGACAGGGGAAGAAGGTCTGAACTTTGCCCCCTGGCCTGTCGTCACGAAGGAAATCCTGTCAGTCACCCGAGAAAACACCGAGGATATCGGCGTCGGCAGAGGATCGAGGTCCGATCAGGGCCTGATGCTGACCGGCGACGAGAATATCGTCGATATCGATTTTCAGGTGGTCTGGAATATTTCCGACGCCAGGGGCTATCTTTTCAACCTCGCCGAACCGCGCGATACCATCCGCGCCGTTTCGGAATCGGTGATGCGCGAGATCATCGCGCGGTCCTTGCTGTCGCCTATCCTCAACCGCGACCGCGGCGTGATCGCTGCGGAACTGGAAGAGCTGATCCAGGCTACACTCGACAGCTATAACAGCGGCGTGAATATTGTGCGCGTCAACTTCGACAAGGCCGATCCCCCGGGAGAGGTTATCGATGCTTTCCGCGACGTTCAGGCCGCGGAACAGACACGCGACACGCTGGAGAAACAGGCCGATGCCTATTCCAATACAGTCGTTGCGCAGGCCCGCGGTGAATCTGCGCGGTTGCTGCAGCAGGCCGAAGGTTATCGTGCCCAGACCGTAAACCAGGCACAGGGTGAGGCGGCTCGCTTCGTTTCCGTGTACGAGGAATACGCCAAGGCGCCCGATGTAACCCGCAAGCGTCTGTATATCGAAACGATGGAACGGGTCTTGGGCAATGTCGACAAGATTATCATCGACGAAGGCGTGGGTGGCGGACAGGGCATTGTGCCTTACCTGCCTCTGAATGAGTTGAGGAAGTCGGGCAGCGCTTCGGGCGCTTCCACTTCCCAGGGAGCAAACTAATGAAAAAATCAGCTTTATTCCTGCCTGTTCTGGTAGTGCTGGGCGCGCTTGGCCTGTCATCGATATATATCGTCGACGAACGCGAGACCGCCCTGCGGCTCTGGTTCGGTGAAGTTACCGCAGAGATCAAGGATCCGGGCCTGTATTTGAAGGTGCCTGTGCTGCATGAGATCGTCAAATACGATGACCGCATTCTGCCGATGGATACCGAGCCGTCCGAGGTGACGCCGCTGGACGACCGGCGTCTGGTTGTCGACGCCTTCGCCCGTTGGCGGATACAGGACGCGCGGCAGTTCCGCCGCGCCGTCGGGGCGAGCGGTATTCCGGGTGCCTCAGCGCGGTTGGACCGAATCCTGATTTCGCAACTTCGGCAGGTGCTGGGTAGCGTCACTTCCGATGCGGTCCTGTCCGCAGACCGGGTCACTTTGATGACCCAGATTCGCGACGGCGCACGGACAGAGGCCGTGAACCTCGGGGTCGAGATCATCGACGTGCGCATCAAGCGCGCGGACCTGCCGGAACAGAACCTCGAAGCCACCTTCGACCGTATGCGGGCGGAACGTGAGCGCGAAGCGGCGGACGAGATCGCGCGCGGTAATGAGGCCGCGCAACGGGTTCGCGCCGCAGCAGACCGTACTGTTGTGGAAACAGTTTCCGAAGCGCAGAAGCAATCCGATATTATCCGCGGTGAGGCCGACGCGCAGCGAAACGCGATTTTCGCCGATGCTTTCGGTCGCGATCCGGAGTTCTTTGCTTTCTACCGGTCGCTTACCGCTTACGAGAAATCACTGCAGGGCGACAACTCGACCCTTGTGATTTCGCCTGACAGCGAGTTCTTCGACTATCTGAAATCGGATAACGTCCAATGATCTATGAGCTTTTGCTCGGATTAGGGATAATGGCCGTTATCGAGGGGCTGGTGCTTGCACTGGCCCCTTTGCGTTACGAGGACCTGCTGGAAATGCTGCGAAAGCTGACCCTGGCGCAGCGCCGCAATATCGGACTGGGGATCGTCGCGCTGGGTGTGCTGTTGATAGCGATGGCCAAAACCGGCCTGTGACCGGCGGATTTTTGCACGCCGGGCGCCCATCACAGCGATTTGAAATGCACATCCGCCGATTAGGTTGCAATGTCAGCGGAATGACACAAATAAGGCATGGGAGAAGGGCAGGTGAAAAGCCCTGTTCCTACTGCAGCAAATAAGGAGTTTGATCGTGAGAGCGCTCGTTTTTTCCAATCATAACCAGTCCGACCGGTATCAAACCATTTTCGTCGGGGCTTTTCTGGCTCTGGCTCTGCTGATGGCACAGGCGGTGGCGGCCGCGGCCCGGGGCGCACCCGACAGTTTTGCCGATCTGGCCGAGAGACTCAGCCCGGCAGTCGTCAATATCACCACGACCACGACCGTCATGCGCCGCAGCCAGGGCATGACGCCGCAAGTTCCGCAGGGCTCGCCCTTCGAGGACCTGTTCCGGGATTTTCTGGATCGCGGCAACCCGCAGGACCGGCCGCGCAGCACAACCGCGCTGGGGTCCGGTTTTATCATTTCGGCTGACGGTTACATCGTCACCAACAATCACGTCATCGACGGCGCGGACGAGATCGTGATCGATTTCTTTGACGGCAGGGAACTGGATGCCAAGCTGATCGGCACCGACCCTAAAACAGACATTGCCCTGCTGAAGGTCGAGGCCGACGAACCGTTGCCTTTTGTTTCCTTCGGTGACAGCGACGTGTCGCGTGTGGGCGACTGGGTTCTGGCGATCGGCAACCCGCTGGGTCAGGGCTTCTCGGTTTCCGCCGGGATCATCTCTGCTCGTAACCGGTCGTTGCGCGGCACCTATGACGATTACATCCAGACGGACGCCGCAATCAACCGGGGCAACTCTGGCGGACCGCTGTTCAACATGGAGGGCAACGTGATCGGCGTGAATACCGCGATCATCTCGCCGAACGGCGGATCGATCGGTCTGGGCTTCTCGATGTCGTCCAACGTCGTTTCGCGGGTCGTAGACCAGTTGCAGGACTTTGGTGAGACGCGCCGCGGCTGGCTCGGTGTCCGAATTCAGGATGTCGATCCCGATATGGCCGAGGCGCTGGGGCTGGAGAAAGTCGCGGGCGCCATGGTCAGTTCCGTTCCGGAAGGTCCGGCAATGGAGGCCGGTATGCTGGCTGGCGACGTTATCCTGAGCTTTGACGGCAAGGAAGTCGAAGACACACGGGAACTGGTTCGCATGGTTGCGGATACCGATGTCGGCAAGGCCGTCCGTGTCGTGGTCTTCCGTGAAGGCAAGACCGTTACGCTGAAGGTCGTGCTTGGCCGTCGCGAGAATGCGGAACAGGCGGAAATCCTGCCGGCGTCGACCCAGCCTGACGTGCAGAAACCGGAAGAGGGCCTGGGCATGACATTCTCTGGCCTGACCGACGAAATCCGCCAGCAACTGCAACTGAAGGACACGGCGACGGGCGTTGCGGTGCTGAATGTCGAAGAAGGCACCGATGCTTTCGACAAGGGCATCCGCGCCGGTGACGTGATCGCAGAGGTCGGGCAGCAGAAGGTTGAAAGCCCCGCCGATGTAACGGCCGCCTTCGACGCCGCGCGGGAAGCCGGACGCAAGTCCGTATTGCTGCTGGTGCGCCGCGACGGCGAACCGCGCTTTGTGGGACTGTCGCTGGACGAATAGGGCCTCTGTGGCCGTGAATTCGAAAGGCTCCGCTTCGGCGGGGCCTTTTTTTTGGGGAAATCTCTGCCGGTTCTGCGGCGCTTACATCCCTGTCGGCTTGGGTTCCGCAAAGATGCGTCCGTACCCGGTCAGCGACTCCGTGAAGCCGGACAGCCTCAGCGCAAGCCAGAACGACGCCTGATTTGCACTCAGAACCGGTATTCCCAGATCGGTTTCGAGCGCGCCAATGGCGCCGGTAGCCCGAAAGCCGCCGCCGGCGATCACCACGGCGTCCGTCGCGTCAGGCGTCCGATCCATAATCCAGTCGTAAATCAGGGCGGGCGTCATGTCGCCGTAGTCGTCGCGGAGTTTCGCTTGCCCGTGGCGCAGGACCTCAAAGCCCCGGTCCCGGAAATAACCTGCGCCCAGCGCGTCCAGTTCGTCGGAAAACCACGGCGGATGCACCAGAGAGATGCGTATTGCGCCCAAAGCACGCAGGGCCGTGGCCAGCGCGGCGGACTGGATGACGACAGGAATATTACCGCTGCGTTTCTGCAGCCGCCGCTGCAGGGTTTCATCCTCGGGCGCACCCATGATGTAGCTGCTGCTGGTGAAGGCAAAGACAATTGCGTCCGGCTCCACCGCGGCCAGAAGCGCCGTGGCGTCGTCGACCGCAGGCGGTTTCGCGAAGGCGCTTGCGATGTCCGCGTCCACCTTTGGAATAACCTGTCCGTCCGAGCCTATCATACCCAGTGGAATTCGGGCCGCATGTATCGAAACGCCTGAGGGCGCGAGCGCCTGGAATTCGCTTTCCGGGACCGCGTCGAGATGCGGGGTCAGGACGCCGATCCGTGCCCGCGTGCCCGACCCGTCCGGCATCCAGCTTGGCATTGGTGAGTTCCTCCGGCCTTTGGTCCGGTCGCCGCGCGCTGCCGCATGTCCGGGCAGCACGGATTACCGGCCGGTTTCCGCCTTTGATAGATTATAGCATATTGTCCTGCCTGCAAAAACCGCAGACAGGATTGCCGGCCCAAACACCGGAAGCCGCATACCTGACCGGAAGCGCCGGTCGTCCGCGAAGTGGTGCGCAGTCTGAACGAATTCATATCCTAAGCCCTTGGAATCTGGTATGTTCCGCACATAAAAACAACCAAATGAGGGACTTTATGAATATCTCACGGAACTTTCTGGTCATCGGCAGCTGCTATTTGCTGATCGGTATCCTGCTTGGCATGTATATGGGCGGCTCCGGTGACCATTCGATGGCACCGGTGCATGCGCATATCAACCTGCTGGGCTTTACGCTGATGGCGGTGTTCGCCTGTGTCTACAAGCTGTTCCCGGCCATGGCGGGCGGCAAGCTGGCGACGATCCATTTCTGGCTGCATCAGATCGGGGCGCTGATCCTGATCATCATGCTGTTCATGCTGTTCACTGGAAATATTTCCGAGGCAGGCATGGCGCCGGTTGCGCCGCTGGCGGAGGCTCTGGTGCTGATCAGCGTTGGTGTGTTCGCCTTCAACGCGTTCAAGAACGCAACCTGACGATTTTAAGACAAAGACATCCCCCGCGGTCGGCGCAGGGGGTGTCGTTTTAATAGCCTTACGGCGGCGGCCGCTTTCTGGATGCCGCCCGCGGTTCCTACTGAGCCCCCGATCCACTTATCTGCATGGCGATATAGGCCGGTTCGCCCATCCGGTCGAGCAGCGACAGTTGCAGGTCCAGCCACGCCATGTGGCCCTCTTCATCCAGCGCTGTGGTTTCGAAAAGGTTGCGTGACCCGATGTCGTTTTCCTGCGACGCGGCGCGGGCCGCTTCGGAATAGAAGGCGATGGCGTCCTTCTCGTCTGCCAGGTCGGCCTCGAACATGGCCTTCAGGGATTTGGCATAGGCTGGAGTTTTCGCCGGCTTCATCACCGGGGTTCCGCCCAGAAAAATCAGGCGGCGTGCGTATTCTTCCGCGTGGCCCAGCTCTTCCTGCATCTCCTCACGCATTTTGGCGGCCAACTTGTCCAGCCCCCAGTCCTCGGCGGTCAGGGTGTGCGACAGGTATTGCTGAACGGCGGCCAGCTCCATGGAGAGCGCTTCCTGAAGGTTCTCTTTGGTGTGTGCGTTCTTGCTCATATCAATGTCCTTTCGTTTGCCGTCCGTTTGATTTTGCACGTTCTGTGTTCAAGGGTGGCTCTAATTCGGCTGCGGTCAAGTTCGGCTTCTACTGTCGCGTTTTTGTAGGATATTGCGGCGGGGCATACCTTGATATGGGTCAACCGTACCGGGTTTTCAGTCCGTTTCCAGCAGCCTGTCCAGCATGGGCGAGATATCCTCGACCGTCTGCGCGATGATGTGGACCACCTGTCCGTCGCGCTGCAAATGGCCGGTGACGCGCAGCAGGCGGCCGGCGATCACCGCACGGCGGAATTTTTCGTAGGTCTTGCGCCAGACAATGACGTTGGCGATGCCGGTTTCGTCCTCCAGCGTCACGAAGATCACGCCCTTGGCCGTTCCGGGGCGCTGGCGCACCAGCACCAGCCCGGCAACCGTGACCAACGCGCCCTGCGGCGGCTCGTCCAGCCGGATATGCGGCAGGGCGTGCGGCGGCTTGGGCCATTGCGGCTGTCTGGGTGCGGGTTCGTGCATAGAACAAACATAGAACAAATCATATTCCGTGCAAGCATTTGTGAGCTTGCAAAAAAAGACTGGCACAGCCAGAACGCGCAGTTTAAGAGCAGGATAG
>JBFFQS010000054.1:0-13181 GCA_041573315.1 Amylibacter sp.
CCGCACTAAGCCATAACCCGCGCATTTTTCCAACACATTCCAGATCATTTCCGCCGCACCTTGAACCGTGCGCCGCGCAGGATTACTCTGTCGTCAACAGACCTTAACAACCGAGGCGCAGATGAAACGTGCAGTAACCGCCCTGATCGCGCTCGTCGCGATCGCAGGCCCCGTATCTCCCTTGCTGGCCAAGGGCCCGGACCATTGTCCGCCCGGTCTGGCCAAGAAGTCGCCCACCTGCGTCCCGCCTGGGCTGGCCAAGAAACAGTACCAGGGCGACGACCGTGACGACGACGATCGTTACCATCGCTATGACGATGACGACGGCCATCGCCGCTATCGCCGCTATGACGGCACCGATTACGGCGACTACCGGCCCGGCGACCGCATTCCCGACGGCTATGAACTGATCCTCGTTCCAAAGGATTACGGCCTGCCCGATCCCGAAGACGGAACCGATTATTTCATCGTCAACGACGTCATCTTCAAGGCCAGCAGGGAAACGCAAGAGATCATAGACCTCTACCGGGCCGTCGGCGCCGTCCTGAACTAGGCGCCGCCCTGCTCCGGCTCGAACCAGCTTCGCGTCCAGAACCGGTGCGACATCAGCACGGCGGCCAGCGTCAGGCCCGCGACCAGACCGAGCCAGATACCCGCTGCGCCCATGCCCAGCGGAAAGGCCAGTAAATATCCCGCCGGCAGCCCGACCAGCCAATAGCTGACGCTGGCAAAGATCATCGGCACGCGGGCGTCATGCACGCCGCGCAGCAGGCCAAGGGCCACGACCTGCGCCGCGTCGGCCAGCTGAAACAGCGCCGCCATCGCCAGCAGAAGCGCGCCGATCGCGATTATCTGGTCGCGAGCCGGCTCCGCACGATCCAGAAAGGTCGAGATCAGCGGCTCCGGCATCGCCAGAAACACCCCCATGACAACCCCCGCGAACAGCACGGAGATCGCGGTGACCACGACCCCGCCGCGCCGCATTCCCGCGTCATCCAGCCGACCCATCGCGTTTCCGGCACGTATCGTCGCGACATTTGCCAGCCCGACATGCACCATGAACGCGACCGAGGCCCATTGCAGCGCGATGCCATGCGCCGCCAGCTCGAAAGTCCCGATCCATCCCATCATCACCGCAGAGGCCGCGAACAGCCCGACCTCGGCCAGGCTGGTCATGCCAATGGGCCAGCCCAGCCGGAACACCTGCATGAAAACCTCGGCATCCGGCCGCCACAGCCGGTGCAGCAGGCTGTGCTGCGGGATCTGCCAGCCGGCATAGACCGCCATCGCCGGAAAAGTCAGCCCCTGAACGATAACGGACGCCAGGGCCGCGCCTTGAATCCCCATTTCGGGCGCACCCAGATTTCCGAAAATAAGAATGTAATTCAACAGGATATTGAACAGAGTTCCGGCAATCGTAATCACGAAAACGATCTGCGTCCGCTCCATCGCCGCCAGATAGCTTTTCATCACCATGGTCAGCAGCGACGGCAACAGGCCGATCACCAGAATCCTCAGGTAATCCTGCGCCAGCTGACTGATATGCGCCTCTTGCCCCAAAGCGACGAACAGTGGCCCCGACCAGACAAAGACCGGCACCATCAGCGCCGTAAAAATCGCCGAAGTCCAAAACCCCATCCGCGTCACGCGGCGCACCTGCGTGTCGTCTCCGGCCCCCGCCGCGCGGGCGACCATCGGCATGACGGCAAAGGCAAAACCCGACCCGCTGAGGAAGATCACGAAGAACATCGAACTCGCCAGCACCAGCGCCGCCAGTTCCGGAACGCCGTACCATCCCATCATCATGGTATCGGCCACACTGATCGCCATCTGCGCAATATGGCTGCCGATAAGCGGCAGTCCCAGAAGCAAAATGGCCCTCGCATGGCCGCTGTATGAAATTTGCGTATGCATGACAATGCCTTGAATAGAAATGCCGTCAGGCGTGACCATAGTCGAACAAACTGCCTCAGGCTTTGGAAAACCGGAACCAGACTGTCAGACGGCGGGCAAAACGACGCCGGATGCCTGTGGCTCATTAAACGCAAGGGCGTCGGCGCTCAATGGGTTTATCGCTTTTCTCTTCGCGGCAAGCGTCCCGGAATGGGTCCGGGCTCCTATCCCTCTGCACAGCCGCTTGCCCCGCGCAGGCGGGCGGCAACTCTTTCAAGACGGCAAAGCCGGATGGCAGAAAGGCCCCCGACGCCTGCGCGTCCTGCCCTATCCTGCCAAAGCCCCGATTGAAGAGAGCGGCCAGCGCGGCATCAACGCAAAGCGCCCTGCCGCATCAGCCTGGAATTCTGGACACAGAAAAAAACGAACTGGTATAGCGCCAGCGCCAACAGCGGCAGAACAAATATGAACCCAAAGACGTTGCCTTCCATCGCGTCCGACCAAACCTTCAAATGCACCAACCCGAACGCCAGTGGAACAACGCTCCAGTAAGTGAACCGCGCGCTGCAGAACCGCAAGAATGAGAGCCCTGGCACAAACGAGCCTACAAGAGCGAAGTTGGCCATATAGAAGGCTGCGTTGAATATTAGGGCCAAAGGAAGGAAAAACCCGAGGTTGATGCGGGACAGGTTAACGCCCACGCTTTGAATGGCTTCAACACCCAACGCCTCGCCCAACGAGGGTCCCAATACAAAAAAAACGATAAAGATGGCCGGGCTGAAAAAGGATTGAGCGAAAAAATACATGATGAGGAGAAAGACGTGGTTCTCCCGCTGAGGGCCTGCCGGGGTTCTCTGCATTGTCAGCTGTTTCCTTGAAATTATTCAGTTTTTCCCGTCCAGCAGGGTTTCATAGGGCAGTCTGCACGAGTTTCGAATCCGCTGAAAGATTTTATTCCGATCCTGTCGGATTAGTTCGCGATTGCGTCCGACAAGGGTCAGGCCGCATCAACCCATCTTGCGCCCGCACGGAGACATTTTCCGGACGGTAAGGTGACCGCGCATATGGCGGGGGCCCGCGGCCAACCCCGTTTCCACCACCCGCTTCCGTGATCGCGCTTGATTAGCCGATGCGGGTTTCCTAAAAGTAATCACTGAATTCATAAAATGGAGCCGGCTGATATGGTTCTCGGAATTTATTCCGCAGCGATTTTTATCAGCGCCATGCTTCTGTTCGGCGTGCAGCCGCTATATTCGAAAATAGTATTGCCAAAACTTGGCGGCTCGCCTGCTGTGTGGTCGCTGGCATTGGTATTTTTCCAGGCCGTGCTTCTGCTTGGCTATGGATATGCCCACCTGCTGATAACGAAACTGAAGCCATATCATGGATTTCTCCTGCACCTGTGCGTGCTCGCGGCGGCGCTGGTTTGGTTGCCGATTTCCTATCCCCCGGATTGGATGGATGTTCCGCAATCCGGATTGACAGTCTGGGTTCTGGGATTGTTTGCGGTCGGGGTGGGTTTCCCGTTCTTTGCAGTTTCGGCAAATGCTCCCTTGTTGCAGGCGTGGTTTTCGACGTCCGGCCACGCGCATGCCCGTGACCCGTATTTCCTGTATGCCGCCAGCAATTTCGGAAGCCTTCTGGCGCTTGTCAGCTACCCGTTTATCCTCGAGCCATGGTTGTCCGTCGGCCAACAGAGCATGGCCTGGACCGGCGGTTTTGTCATACTTTGCCTGCTGATTGCCTGCTGTTGGGCGATCATTCGAAAAATCCCCGCAAAAGCTGAATATCGCCCGGAAACGACGGATGGGGCGCTGAAACCCGACAAGCCGGCTACGAGCCTTCGCATCCAATGGGCGGGTCTGGCCATGGTGCCGTCGGGACTGCTTGTCGGTGTATCGAATTATATTACCACGGATCTGGCTTCAGTTCCGTTCTTATGGGTCATACCGCTCGCTATTTTTCTCGTCACATTCATAATCTCCTTCTCCCGGAACCCGGTCTTGAGCCACTCCCAAAGTCTCAAATTGCATGCCTGGATCGTCGCCCCGGCGCTGCCATTGATGTATTTGGGCTGGCCCGGCCTGTATCTGTTCCCCCTGCATCTCGGTGTCTTTTTCATCAGCTCGATGGTCTGTCACGGAGAGTTGGTCAAACGCCGGCCCAAGGCTGAACGACTGACTGAGTTCTACCTTTGGATGTCGTTTGGCGGCGTTCTGGGCGGGATCTTTTCAAGCCTCATCGCGCCGAACATATTTGATACAGTTATTGAATATCCGATTTTGCTGTCGGCCGTATTCTTGTGTCGCGGCGATTTCTGGAAGGCTCTGAAAGATGGGAAACTGCGTCAGGGATGGAGTTTCATTGTATTCGGACTGCTTCTGGCGGCGAGTTTTTTCGAAATGACCCTGCAATCGCTGAATGATCTGTTTTTGAAATTCCCAACTGCTTTTTTCATAATTCTGATGCTTTCAGCGGCCTATCTGATCTTCGGGCTGATAAGTTCGATCAGGTATCCGGTTACCCAAGCCGGTCTTGTTGCTGTTGGCCTTCTTTTGGCATTAACATTCCGTTTCGATAATTTCAGCCAACGGGTCATAGAGACCGACCGTGGATTTTTCGGCGTCAGTTCGGTAACGGCAGATCGGGACGGGCGATACCACTTGCTCAAGCATGGCACCACCGTGCATGGCGCGGAACGGCGCCGGGATAACAGCGGCGCCCTGACCAAGGGTCCTCCGGTTCCGCTGACCTACTATCACAAAGACGGCGCATTGGCGGAGGCCGTAAACGAGATTCGGAACAGCAACGACGGGTTACTGGCCAATGTTGCCGTGATCGGCCTCGGGACAGGCTCGATGGCCTGTCACGGAATGCCGGGTGAACACTGGCGCTTTTTCGAGATCGATCCGGCGGTGATCAGAATTGCCCGGACTCCGTCGAACTTTCGTTTTTTGTCCGAATGCGGAGGAGATACGGACATTATCGTCGGGGACGGAAGAATTATGCTTGAAAAACAACCCGATAACAAATTCGACGTCATCATTTTGGATGCGTTCTCTTCAGATTCAATACCTGTTCATCTGATCACCAGCGAAGCTCTCGCTATATATTTCGACAAACTGAAACCGGGCGGAGCTTTGGTTTTCCACATTTCGAACCGATATCTGGAACTCGGCAGCGTGGTATCCTCCACAGCCGCGACACAAGATGCCTTCACTTACATCAGCAGTATGAAGAATGGCCTCTGGTTAACCGACAAAACGGAATATGTGCTGCCGGCGCTCGTGGCGGCAGTCAGCAAAGCCCCGGGAAACCTCGGACAGCTCCCATATTCCGGGAACTGGTACAAACTGGATAAAGAGCATTTTTCCGAGCCGTGGACAGATGACTATTCAAACGTGTTGGGCGCCATCTATCGAAATCAGGAAAGCCGCTATAAGCGCTGACGGGGGCGCGAGGAATGCCGGCCGACTGTTCGAATGCCATGCGCTTCTGCCTCAAAATCAAGATTTTCAGATCTCCGGTTTTTTCAACAGAATGAGTTGGTTAAAAGCCGCTGCGACAGCATCCGGGCCCGGCCATGGGCCTGTCGCAGCGGATAAGGTAGCTCTCTGTAAATGGTCTGCTGTCCGATGCCGTCATGCGCCCAGCAAACGGTGGAGGTGATCATGGCTGTCCGCCCGAAGCACCGCTTGCAGTGTTTCAGACGAAAGTTGAAACGGTTACTACCTTATTTTAATGGTGCGGGTGAAGGGACTTGAACCCCCACGCCTTGCGGCGCCAGAACCTAAATCTGGTGCGTCTACCAGTTCCGCCACACCCGCACAGAGATTTCGCGCAGCAGCGCCAAATCCGCGCCCTTCTAGCAAAGGTTTTTTGACTTGGTAAGCGGAAAATTCCGCCGCGCCGCGATTTCGCGCCGGATCAGCCCGAAATGCGGCGGACAACGCAGCCACTTTTCTTTTAAATATTAAAAAGAAATCCCGAAACACTCAAACGCGCCACAACGGTGCGTTCCCACGGACCACCTTTCAACAAAATCACAAAAGCATATCCGCGCCGAAAATTATGGTCATCAAAAAAACTTACGCAGCACCCGGACACCTAAAACATTATAATAAAACGTTTTTACAGAGGAAGTCGTTCCCTGAAAACCACGGGCAGCTGTTCAGGCAGATCCTCCGCAATCAATCCCGGTCCGAAATTCAGGGCGCATTCGACATGCAGCCAGACGGCGGCCTCTGCCGCCTGCATCGGCGCGAACCCACGCGCCAGCAGGCCGGTGATGAACCCCGACAGCACGTCGCCCGATCCGGCGGTGGCCAGCCAGGGTGCCGCGCGGTCGTAATATGCCGAACCGACCGAACAGCGGCCGTCGGGCGCGGCGATCACCGTATCCGGCCCTTTGAACAGAACGACGCATCCCGCCCGCGCGGCAGCCGCCCGCGTAGCATCGACCTTCGAATAGGCGGGCCCCTTGCCGGGTGTCTCGTCCAGTTTTTCGGCGATATCGGGAAACAGCCGCCGGAACTCGCCACCATGCGGTGTCAGCACGCAGTTTTCGTGCAGTGCGGCAAATAACGCCTTGGGATCATTCTCGAAAACCGTCAGGGCGTCGGCGTCCAAAACCGTCGCGCGTTGCGGCGCAAGCGCGGCGAAAACAAGCTCCCGCGTCCGGTCGCCCAGCCCCAGCGCGGGCCCGAGGCACAGCCCGTTCAGCCGCACATCCTCCAGTTTTTTCGACAGAACGCCGGCGTCCGCCACGTCCATCAACATGACCGCGTTCAGTTGCGCCGCGTGTTCGGCCAGCGCATCCGGCGGGCAGGCCACCGTCACCAGCCCCGCCCCGATCCTAAGCGCACCCCTCGCCGCCAGGCGCGCGGCTCCGGTGTGCCCGGCAGGTCCTGACAGGATCAGCGCATGGCCATGACCGTATTTATGCGAGGCTGCCTTGCGCAGACCCGCCGCCACGACATCGGCACGATCCAACAGCGTCACCGCCGCCGGATCGGGCGCGTCGGACAGCCCGATATCCGCGACCACGACCCTGCCGCACAATTCTTGCGCATTGCCCAGCCGGTGCCCAACCTTTTCGGTGTGGAAAGAGACAGTCAGATCGGCAAGCCGCTCCGGCTGGACCCCACCCAGTAAAAACCCGCTGTCGGCGCACATTCCGCTCGGCACATCGACCGCGATGACGCGCGGCCGGGCGGTTTGTGCCGCCAGCGCTTCGCAGACCGCCGGAAACAAGTCGAAGGGCCGCGTCAGGCCTGTTCCGAACACGGCATCGACGAAAACCGCCGCAGGCGCACCCGCGCCTGCCTGCAAGCTGAACGCTCCGGCGTCAAAGGGCTGAACCTCGCCCATCTCCCTCCACCGCTCGTAATTCGCCCGCGCATCCGGCGGCAGCTTTTCCGCGTCGCCATACAGGAAAACCGCGACCTCCCAGCCCCAGTCCCGCAACAGCCGCGCGATGACAAATCCGTCGCCGCCGTTGTTCCCAGGTCCGCACAGGACGACGGCCCGGTGATCGGTTTTCGCCAGTTCCGGCCACGTTTCGAAAATCGCCTCGACGACGCCCCTGCCGGCGCGCTCCATCAACTCCAGACCGGTGACCGCGCCGCTCTCGATGGCGGCGGTTTCGGAGGCCTTCATTTGGGCGGCTGTCAGCAGCTCTTTCATGGCGGAATCCATTCCGATTAAATAATAGGCAAATTGCCTTTTTAATGGGCAGTACTGGCTGAATCGGGGATTGCCCCTCAAAGTCACCGGCGCGCTCAATTGCTATTGACGTTAAAAGGTGATGATCCAGAGGTCCAGAGATGCACGTGAATGAGGAGTCCCGTCATATGAAAAAAATTGAAGCCATAATCAAGCCGTTCAAACTGGACGAGGTGAAAGAGGCTCTGCAAGAGGTGGGCGTCCAGGGCCTTTCCGTGATCGAGGCCAAGGGCTTCGGACGCCAGAAAGGCCATACCGAGCTTTATCGTGGCGCGGAATATGTCGTGGACTTCCTGCCAAAAGTCAAAATCGAGGTGGTTCTGGCCGATGAACAACTCGAAGCCGCAATCGAGGCCATTATTGGCGCGGCCCGCACCGAAAAAATCGGCGACGGTAAAATCTTTGTCTCGAACGTCGAACAAGCCATCCGTATCCGGACCGGCGAAGAAGGCGTCGACGCGCTTTAACCCCCCACACTTTTAACAATTCAGAGGGAAATGAAATGAATGCGAAAGAAGTAGTAAAGCTGATTGCGGACGAAGGCGTCGAATACGTCGACATCCGTTTCACCGATCCCCGCGGTAAGCTTCAGCACGTGACCGTAATCGTGGACGAAGTCGACGAAGAATTTTTCGACGAAGGCTTCATGTTCGACGGCTCCTCGATCGCCGGCTGGAAATCCATCGAGCAGTCAGACATGAAACTGATGCCGGACACGTCTTCGGTCTACATGGACCCGTTCTACGCCGAGAAAACACTGGCCGTGCATTGCTCGGTCGTCGAGCCCGACACCGGCGAAGCCTACGCCCGCGACCCGCGCTCGACCGCCGAAAAAGCCGAGGCCTACCTGATCTCCTCGGGTATCGGCGACCAGTCGTTCTGGGGTCCGGAAGCAGAGTTCTTCCTGTTCGACGACGTGCGCTATTCCAACACGATCAACAAAGTGTCCTACGAAGTGGACGCGGTTGACGCATCTTGGAACACCGACACCGAATATGAAATGGGCAACTCGGGCCACCGTCCGGGCGTCAAGGGCGGCTACTTCCCCGTGAACCCGACCGACTCCGCACAAGACCTGCGCAGCGAAATGCTGTCGACCATGAAACGCATTGGCATGAAGGTCGACAAGCACCACCACGAAGTGGCCTCCTGCCAGCACGAACTGGGTCTGGTTTTCGGTTCGCTGACCAAGCAGGCCGACGAGCTGCAGAAATACAAGTACGTGATCCACAACGTGGCCCACGCCTACGGCAAGTCCGCAACCTTCATGCCAAAGCCGATCTACGGCTACAACGGCACCGGGATGCACGTCAACATGTCGATCTGGAAAGACGGCAAGCCAATCTTCGCAGGCGACAAATACGCCGACCTGTCGCAAGAGGCGCTGTATTTCATCGGTGGTATCCTGAAGCACGCGAAAGCGCTGAATGCGATCACCAACCCTTCGACCAACTCCTACAAGCGTTTGATCCCCGGCTTCGAGGCTCCCGTACTGCGCGCCTACTCCGCCCGTAACCGCTCCGGTTGCGTCCGGATCCCATGGGCCGAATCCCCCAAGGCAAAACGCGTAGAGGCCCGCTTCCCCGATCCGGCCGCCAACCCGTACCTGTGCTTTGCGGCGCTGCTGATGGCCGGCCTTGACGGCATCAAGAACAAGATCGATCCGGGCGAAGCCAACGACAAAGACCTCTACGATCTGCCGCCCGAAGAACTGGCAGGCATTCCGACGGTCTGCGGTTCGCTGCGCGAAGCCCTGGAAGAGCTGGAAAAAGACATGGACTTCCTGCTGGCCGGCGACGTGTTCACCAAGGACCAGCTTCAGGGCTACATGAACCTGAAATGGGAAGAAGTGTACAAGTACGAGCACACTCCGCACCCGGTCGAGTTCGGCATGTACTACAGCTGCTGATCGCGGCACATATTTCGGAAGAGGGCGCCAATTCGGCGCCCTTTTTCATTCCGGCCCGCCGAAACTTTCCCACTGCTCCGCACTAAGGCTCTGTTTCGGCACAACATAGGTGTGTATCCCAAAAGCGACCGCGCCCGACAAAGGCAGCTTGCGAAGCGTTTGCCGCTCGACGCGGACCCAGCGGTCAGAACTTTTATCATCCGGAACACGGGGCGCGGCCTCGCTGCGCGGATGGTGCAGATCCGGATCGGAATATAGAAACGCATTGGCGCGGAACATCACGGTCCCGGCCTGCATCCGGTCGAACATGCGCTGCACCCGCTGACCGATATCGCCGTCATAGTCCGGCACCGGCTTGTGGATGCGCATCATCGGCCTGTCGATCTTCTCGGCCAGCGTCCAGCTCGCCGGAAAGCACAGTACCGCCGCCTTCAGGACATGCTCGCCGTCCTGCGGCAGCAACAGGCAGAAATCGTCCTGCGTCAGCCGCCCGGCGGTTGCCATCGGATCTTCGGCGCGCAGCGTGACGGTCACCCCGTCGGGGCGCACCACAGCCCCCTGCCCGACCTCATAGTCCGGCGCCTCTGCCAAAGCCTCCAGCAGCGTCTCCAGCAACTCCTGCGCCGCCGGTCCCGCCTCGGGCGTTTCCGCCACGACATCCGCCCGACGATGCGCGATCAGCCAGTCGCGATAGGCCATCTGCCGCGCACAGGCTTCGTCGAACGCCAGCCAGTCCGCCAACGCCAGCGGCTTCATCCCCGGCAGGCGCTTCAGGCCGACATCCATCCACGGCGCGAAGGGCAGCGACCACTGGCAAATTTCCCGGAATTCTTCTGGCGTCTTCATGTTCTTGTCCCGTATTCGATCCGCTCCGGCCGAGCAATGCTCCTAGAACCGCCGCCGCCCCGCGTCAACCTGCCCATGCCGCCGTCACCTTCCCGTGACGTCCCGCCGCTCCGGGCTTGCCAAGGCAGCGGACCCGCATCAAACTGGGTAAAAACGGAAAGGACCGCCATGAACCCGGAAAAGATCACCTTCGCTGGCCACTCCGGCGATATGCTGGCGGCGCGGCTGGACAGGCCTAAGGGCAAATTGCAGACCACGGCGATTTTCGCCCACTGCTTCACCTGTTCGAAAGATATTGCCGCGGCGCGGCGCATCTCTCAGCGGCTTGCCAGTATGGGCGTCGCGGTGCTGCGGTTCGATTTCACAGGCCTCGGCCATTCCGGCGGCGAATTCGCCAATACCGACTTTTCTTCTAACGTCGAGGACCTCGTTCTCGCGGCAAAATACCTCGAAAAAAACGTCGGCTCCCCGCAACTGCTGATCGGCCATTCGCTGGGCGGGGCGGCGGCCCTGCGCGCGGCGGGCGACATGCCTTCGGTAAAGGCGGTCGTCACCATCGGTGCGCCGTCCGATCCCGGCCACGTCCTGAAAAACTTCGGCAGCACCCTGCAGGAGATCGAGGAAAAAGGCGCGGCGCAGGTTCGTCTGGCCGACCGCGACTTCACAATCCGGAAATCCTTCATCGACGACGTCTCCTCGGCCGAACTCCAGCCCCGCATCGCCAGACTGAACCGCGCATTGCTGGTCATGCACTCTCCGGTGGACGAGGTCGTGGGCATCGACAATGCCTCGGATATTTTCGTGGCCGCGAAACACCCCAAGAGCTTCGTTACGCTCGACAATGCCGACCACCTGCTTACCGCGCCCAAAGACGCCGAATACGCCGCCGAAGTCATCGCGGCATGGGCCTCGCGCTATATCGACCTGACGCCGCGCGCCGCGCCCGAAGGCGCGCCAGAGGGCATCGTGCGGTCCTCCGAATCCGGTCCGGACGGGTATCTTCAGGATATTTCCGCCGGTCCGCTGCACCACATTCTGTCCGACGAACCGGTCGATCAGGGGGGCACCGACCTCGGCATGACGCCGCACCAGCTTATCTCGGCGGGGCTTGCTGCCTGCACCTCGATCACGCTGCGCATGTATGCGGGTCGCAAGCAATGGCCGCTGGACCATATCTATGTCGACGTGGCGCACAACAAGATCCATGCCAGGGATTGCGCCGACTGCGAAAGCAACGAAGGCATGGTCAGCCGCTTCACCCGCACGATCCACTTGTCCGGCGACCTGACGGAAGAACAGCGCGCCCGCATGCTGGAAATCGCCAACAAATGCCCGGTTCACAGAACACTGCTGCAAGAGGTCAGGATCGAGTCCCGGCTTGCCGGACAGACGTGACCCCGTGGCCTAACGGGCCGCGTCCGACTTGACCGGCACGATCCGGCTGATCGGATGCACGTTGAACCGCCCCACGATGCCGCGATGGTCCGATCCGAAGAAATCGCGCATCTCGGCGCTGCCCCTATAGCCGTCGGCCAGCAGGATATGGTCGATCGGAATCCAGAAGACATCCCAGGTCAGCGGAAAGCTGCCCCGCAGTCCCGGGATCATGGACGCGTTTGCGGCCTCTTCGTATTCCTGCATCGTATAGGACCACGGCACCATGTTGAAGTCGCCCGCGACGACGACATCCCCCTTCAGGCCCTTCAGAAGACTCAGGAATGTCTCCTTTTCATCCGGCTGTGCACTTGGCCATGGCCATTTCTGGTGAATCGACACGATCCAGATCGGCCCCTTGGGCGTATCGACCTGCATATAGGCGGTCCGCACGTCGGGATCGCATTTTGCCGTGCCGCGAATGACCGGCCATCGTGACGCGATGGCGATGCCGGTCCAGCGGTTCGCACCGCAGTAATGCACGAACGGCAGGATATCGGCGAAACTGTCTATCAGGGCGCGGTTCTTGCTGCTGGCCTCCTGAAACGCGGCAAAATCCGGATTGACCGAGCGCAGGTCCTCGGCGAACGCCTGCTGATCGGTCAGGTCGACCGACATGTTCTTCTGATAGAAGACGAAATCGCTCTGTTCCATTCTTTCGTAGAACAGCAGTTGCAGCAGGAACGGCGTCGAGGCCATTATACTCACTGTCAGCGCGAACACCGCCAGATAGCGCCGCCCGAGGTATACCATCAAAAAGATCGAACCGCCGGTCAGGATGATCAGGTATTGCCGGAACACGGCCAGACTGTCGCCGACCGGATGAAGGTGCCCCAGATAACTGGCGATCAGCGCCAGCAGCGGCAAGGTGGTCTGCATGCCAAGCAGGGATTTGCCTATCTGGCTGTAAGATCTCAAGGTCGGTCCGTCCACGGTTGTGCTGTAAAAGAGTAATGCAATTCAAGCCCTGCTCACTGCAAGCGGAATTTCCCGTTTCGCCGAGTTTGCCGCCAACTGTAGTGTTCCGGCAAACCCTTCCGTGCAATTTACAGGAATCAACATCTTGTGCCAACCGCCCCTGATCTGATCTAATATAGACAAAACGAGCATATTTTAGAATCAAGAAAAGAGCCCGAATGGCCCCGAACGACCTCTTCGCCGAAGACGCTGCCGAAAACTCCTATGACGCCTCATCGATCGAGGTGCTCGAAGGGCTGGAACCCGTCCGCAAACGCCCCGGCATGTATATAGGCGGCACCGACGAGCGCGCGCTGCACCACCTTGTCGCCGAGGTTCTCGACAACTCGATGGACGAGGCTGTCGCCGGTCACGCCAACCGCATCGAGGTGGAACTGCACGCCGACCAGTCCGTCAC
>JBFFQS010000055.1:0-13139 GCA_041573315.1 Amylibacter sp.
GGCCATAATCGAACAGATCAAAGCGCAGCTTGCCCGTATCGTTCCGGTTCATGACGTTCACGACCTGACCGTCGAAGGCCCGTCGGTGGAACGCGAACTGGCCCTGATCAAGGTCGTCTGCACGGGCGAGCACCGCGTCGAGGCTTTGCGCACTTCCGGTGTGTTCCGCGCCAACGTTGTCGACTCGACCCTTTCCAGCTTCGTCTTCGAACTGACCGGTACACCTGAAAAGATCGATGCTTTTGTGGAACTGATGCGCCCTCTCGGTCTGTCCGACGTCGCCAGAACCGGCGTTGCAGCCATCGCGCGCGGCGAATAGACTGGGCCGAGGCAGCGTCACCCGAAGCCGCATTCCACTCGGATCATCATGAATTGCGATCGTTGAAGTTCCGTCGGAGTTTTGCGGACTAATTAAAGTCGCGCGCCGGGGATCGCCCGCGCTCGCGTATTCGTCCGGCGATTCAGCTATACCGCAAACCTAAGGCCAATAGCTTCTTCGATTCTTCGGATAATTCGCGTCTTGTCACGAATCCTTTGCGGCAGCGGAGTGCTTCCCGCTAAAGTTCAACCAACCTCAAGCGGCTTCGCCTGCTGTCGCTGGACTCCGTAGCGCCTTGTTTACTTAAAAAAATAGCGCGTGGCTGGCACCAAAGTGGTGTATAAAGAATTGATGACTTTACGTCGTTAAAAAATAACTGTACTTTTTGGTTAGGTTATCTTACCAATTTCTTGCAATGAGGCTGAGTGCTTGGGTAGCGGTCTGGGTCTCTGTGTTACGATACAACTTGCTACCCAAAATTAGGGAGGAAATATGACTATCAAGTCAACTACACGCCGTCAGGCAATCCGCACGATGGCTGGGGTTAGTGCAGCCGCACTGGCCGCACCGTCGATTGCGACGGCCGCAGCACACACCAAAACATGGAAAATTCAGACATCCTGGCCCGGTGGCGCAGGTCTGCAGATTTTCAAGGACTGGTGCGCAACCATCGTCGAAAAAACTGGCGGTGAGCTTGCATTTCAACCATTCGGCGCGAACGACGTCGTCGGCGATTTCCAGTTGTACGATGCTGTGAAAAACGGCGTTCTGGACGCTGTGAACCCGTTCACGATCTACGCACAGGGCATCATTCCCGCGGCAACTTTCCTGACCAGCTATCCGCTGGCTCTGCGGAACCCGCATGAATTCGACGTGTTCTATTATGGCCTTGGCGGTCTGGATATCGCTCGCGAGCTCTATGCAGCGCAGGGTATGCATTTCGTCGGACCTGTGCACCACGGCCCGAACATCATTCACTCCAAAGTGCCAATCCGTTCGGTAGACGACTTCCGTGGCCGGAAGATGCGTATGCCAGGCGGCATGGTTGCAGAGGTATTTACGGAACTCGGTGCTGAAACAACCGTTCTTCCCGGCTCGGAAATCTTCCCTGCCCTGGAGAAAGGCACGATCGACGTGGCCGATTATGTTGGTCCGTCCGTGAACTACTCTCTCGGCTTCAGCCAGGTTACCGATTACATTTCCATGGGCCCTCCGGGCTTCATGTCCGTTTACCAGCCGGTGGACATCATGGACATCACCGTCGGTCAGGCCAGCTGGGATGCGCTGAGCCCCGAAATGAAGCAGTTCGTCGAACTGGAAACTCAGTCCTACTCGATCCATCACCACGCGGCGATCCAGAAGGCCGACCAGGAAGCCTGGGCCAAGTTCGAGGCGGACGGCACGGAAGTTACCCGTCTGACCCAGGACGACGTAGAGCTGATGACCGAAGTCGCAATTCCCATCTGGTTCAAATACGCCAACCGCGACAAGAATGCGGCACGGGTGTTCAAGATCCAGCTGGACTACATGCTGTCCGGATCGCTGGGTTACGTTCGTCCGGATCAGGTCGAGGGTCTCACACTGGACCTCTGATAGGAGTCCGGCAGAAATTGAAAGGGTCCGCGCTGATTATCGTGCGGGCCTTTTTTAACTGACACCATAGTCACAAAGCAGTCAGGGGCTGATCATGCCAAGTCTTGAATATACATTGCCGCACTGGCTCTATCTGGTGGGCCTTGTTGCCTTTCCGGCTATTGCCATGGTGCTGGCACGCCGCGCCAAGCCGGATATCAAACTTTACTCAGTCGCTCTGGGTTACCTCATTCTTGTAACCGGAGGCATTCTGGGCCTTCACCGCTTCTACGTCAGAAGCATTTGGGGTCTGATCTTCATCCCGCTGTTCGTTTTCGTGCTGGTTTCGAACAACTTCGAACGCTCCGCCCGCTCCGTCCAGAGTGACGCGATCAACATCGAGCGCGTCGCAGAACGCACAATCGAGCGTGAGCGTCCGCGGATCGAAGCCGCCAAGAAATCCATACCCGAGCTGGAGACAGCTTTTGAGGAGGCCGAAGAGGGCTCATTCTCGAAGCGGAGCATCGAAAAACGGCTTGAACGCGCGAAGGACCAAGTGGAGACGGGCATGGAACGCCTGGCAACCGCTGAAGAGGAATATGCCGCGGCGCAGCCTATCGCAATCGAGGCTACCGAAAAGCGTACTTACTGGTCGCACGCCGCGCGAAACACTTTTTACCTGATCCTGGCCCTGCTGGCGGTTGACGTCCTGCTGATGCCGCGACTGGTAAGCCGCGCAAACGCGAAGCTGCGCAGCATGCCGGTCGAGCGCGACCTTGCGGAAGAGGCAGTCGATCATGCGGTCGAAGAGGAAGTCAAACACGATAGCGACTATGCCGACAACTGGATTGACCGCATGTCGCTGTTTGCCGGTGAATTTGTAAGCTATTGGGCCGTGATCGCGGTGTTCGTCTATTACTTCGAGGTTATCGCCCGTTACGTGTTCAACTCGCCTACCAACTGGGCGCACGAAGCCATGTACCTGATGTTCGGGATGCAGTACCTGATTGCGGGTTCTTATGCGATGCTGACGGAGGCTCACGTCAAGGTGGACATTTTCTATGCTCCGCTGACCAAGCCCAAAAAGGCGATCGCCGATCTGGCAACATCGGTATTCTTCTTCATCTTCGCCGGTACTTTGCTGGTCACGTCCTACACCTTTGCCCTTGACGCCATCGCGGTGCCGACCGGGAACGGCGTGGTCTCTGGCTGGGCGCGCGGAGAATACGGGGTGGGAACGATGGTGTCTGAATTCTCGCTGAAGGAATTCACGGACCCGTCAATCCGGTGGGGCGAGATATCTTTCAACGAATGGGAAGTTCCGCTCTGGCCGATGAAGTGGATGATGGTTGTCGGTGGCCTGCTGCTGGTGTTGCAAGGCGTATCAAAAATCGCGAAAGACATTCGCGCTATTGCTAGAGGGGCCTGATAATGGGACTTGAGATTTCAATTGAGCTGCTGACGCTCATCATGTTCGGCAGCCTTCTGGTCCTGCTGATGATGGGCTTGCCGCTAGCTTTTGTGACCGGCGGCCTGGCCATCGTGTTTCTGTATGTCCTTGGGGACTCCAGGGCGCTGAATATCGTTCCGAGCCGAATATTTCCGCTAATGACCAACTATCAGCTATCGGCGATACCGCTATTCATATTCATGGCCGCGATGCTAGAGAAGGCGGGCATTATTAACGAGATGTTCGACGTGATCTACAAGGTGCTGGGCGGCGTCAAAGGCGGTCTGGCATCGGCGACGATCATCGCCTCCACGATCCTTGCGGCCATGGTCGGCGTGATCGGTGCGGCGGTTGTGACGATGGGTATCATCGCCCTGCCCGCCATGCTGAAGCGCCACTATGATCCCAAGATCGCAATGGGTTCGATCATGGCAGGCGGTACGCTGGGCATTCTGATCCCGCCGTCCATTCTGGCGATTATCTACGCGGTTGTGGCAGAGCAATCCGTCGGTGAACTGTTCATCGGCGCGGTCATCCCCGGCCTAATGTTGTCCGGCCTTTATATCGGCTATGTCAGCTTACGCTGCTACATTAACCCGAAACTCGGTCCGCCAATTCCGGTAGCGGAACGCATTTCCAATATCGAAAAGATCAGGCTGATGAGTAACATGGCTGCTCCGATCGTGCTGATCGTAGTTGTGCTGGGTGTTATCTTTACCGGTGTTGCGACACCTGTGGAAGCCGCAGGTATCGGAACATTCGGCGCGTTCATCGTGGCCGCCATTCACCGCAAGCTGGACTGGCAGACAATTCGCGAAGCCAGTGTAACCACACTCAAAGCCAGCGCGATGGTGATCTGGATCATGTTCGGCGCAACGATCTTCGTTGGGCTCTACGTGATCGAAGGCGGTCAGCAGTTCGTTCAGGAAACCATGCAGGGCTATGGCCTTGGACCATGGGGCATTTTGGTCGTCATGATGATTCTTCTGGTTGTTCTGGGCATGTTCCTCGACTGGGTCGGCATCTTGCTGCTCTGCGTTCCGATCTTCGTACCAATCATCAAGTCGCTGGGCGCGGAGGCTTATGGCTTCGAAGATCCCAACGATCTGGTGCTGTGGTTCGGCGTGCTCTATCTGGTCAACATGCAGATGAGCTTCCTGTCACCTCCTTTCGGCTATGCGCTTTTCTATCTGCGCGGTGTGGCTCCGGACTATATCCCGATGTCTGACATCTTCAAATCGGCACTGCCCTTCCTGGCGCTTCAGATCCTGGGACTGCTGTTGTGCATGGAGTTTCCGCAGATCATAACGTGGCTACCGAAAGTGGTTTACGGTTAGACCAAAAAGAATACTTCGAAACGGGCGCTCTTCGGCGCCCGTTTTGTTTTTGGACGCGCCAAGAAGTATAGCGCCGAAATTGCCTGTAACATCTTCGCGATTCGCGCATTCCATGTGCCGATTCCCGTCCAGCGCCAGCCGCAACGCTGCAACCCACCGCTAAAATCCGCAATTGTGTCACCCTTCTCTGCTGTTCAGTGAATTTCAGCTGGTCGTCCAAGACCGAAATCTCGCAGTTTTCTCCATCTTTCTCTGGTTTGGCGGCGCGCTTCAATACGCCACATAAAAAATTGATATACTATTGATCTATATCAATGCGGCTGGTAGGGTTTTGTGACGTTGAAGAGAATTCCGGAGAGTTTTTATGACCATAGTCCCAGTGACTTCCCCCGATCTGGACGCAGCCGAAGTATCGTGGTTTGCCGCCCTCTGTTCGGACGATTACCAGTTTCTGGGCGTGCCGGACGGCGATCTGCGGTCAAGCTGGGATCATTGTTCCGACATCGTCAAGACGGCCGAGAAGCAAGGGTTCCGAAATATTCTGTGTCCGTCGTCCTATCAGGTCGGTCAGGACACCCTGTCTTTCGTTGCCGGATGCGCCCCGATCACCGAAAAGATCAACCTGCTGGCCGCAGTGCGCTGCGGCGAGATGCAGCCCATCATGCTGGCGCGGACCATCGCCACGCTGGATCACATGCTCGAAGGCCGCCTGACCGTAAATATCATCAGTTCGGATTTCCCCGGCCAGAAAGAGGACAGCCACTATCGCTATCAGCGGTCGCGCGAAGTGGTCGAGATCCTGAAACAGGCCTGGACGCGGGAAGAGATCAACTACGAGGGCCAGATCTATAACTTCAAGGGCCTGACCACCGACCCCGTCATCCCCTATCAGACCGGCGGCCCTCTGCTCTATTTCGGCGGCTACTCGCCCGATGCGCTCGACCTCTGCGGTCAGCACTGCGACGTCTACCTGATGTGGCCGGAGAAGCAGGAAGAACTGGCTGGACGGATGCGCGCCGTAAACGCGGTAGCCGAGAAATACGACCGCACGCTGGACTACGGCCTGCGGGTTCACATGATCGTCCGCGATACCGAGAAAGAGGCGCAGGAATACGCCGAATACATCGTCTCCAAACTTGACGACGAATACGGCCGCAAGATCCGCGAACGGGCGCTGGACGCGACCTCTCTGGGCGTCTCTCACCAAGCCAAGAACCGCGATGTGGCAGACGAATTCGGTTACATCGAGCAAAACCTCTGGACCGGCGTCGGACGGGCGCGATCCGGCTGCGGCGCGGCGCTGGTCGGCTCGGCCGATCAGGTCCTGACCAAGCTGGAAGAATACCGCAAGATGGGCATGCGCGCCTTTATCTTCTCGGGTTACCCGCATCTTGACGAAGCGGAACATTTCGGCCGTCTGGTCATGCCGCACCTCAAGACCTGTTCCATGCCGCAGGCCTATGGCCGGGTTCCGGCATCGACGCCCGAAACGCCTCTGGGTGTGGGGGTCCGCCGCTGATGGAACGTATAAAACTGTCGGATACACTGGATTTCAGCCGCATCGTCTATGGCATGTGGCGACTGGCCGATGATGCCGATACTTCGGTCACGCATGTGACGCGCAAGATCAGCACCTGCCTCGACCAAGGTATCACGACCTTCGATCAGGCCGATATCTATGGCGACTACGGCGCCGAGGAAGTGCTCGGCGCGGCCCTGCGCCACGACCCGGCCCTGCGTCAGAAAATGCAGATCGTGACCAAATGCGATATCGTTGCGCCCATCGGCAAATACGCGGACGTACCGGTGAAATACTACGACACGTCGCGGGCGCACATAAATGCCTCGGTCGATGCCTCCCTGACAAACATGGGCATAGAGCATATCGACCTTTTGCTGGTCCACCGCCCCGATCCCTTGATGGATCACCATGAAACCGGGGCGGCGCTGGATGACCTGATCGCCTCGGGCAAGGTCGGCGCGGTCGGCGTTTCGAATTTCAAGCCATGGGACTGGGACTTGCTGCAATCGGCCATGAAGAACCGGCTACTTGCCAACCAGATCGAATTCTCGCTGACGGCGCATGACCCGCTTACAAACGGCGATGTGGCCTTCCACCAGAAGAACGGCGACCGCGTCATGGCGTGGTCACCGTTGGGCGGCGGCGGCCTTATGTCGGCGGCAGACTCCCTGGGTGCTGCCATGGATCGGGTCGCCGCTGACCAGAATGTCGATCGCGCAGCAGTTGCGGTCGCATGGATACTCGCCCATCCGGCGAAAATTTTGCCGGTTATGGGCACAAACAACATTGCGCGGATTGCGTCGCTGTCAGACGCGCTGCGTGTCAAGATGGATCGTGTGACGTGGTATCAGTTGTATACCGCCGCACTTGGACGGGAGGTAGCATAAAATGGCAGATGGAGGCGCAAACATGGCAACGGCATTCAGACCCGACGCCGAGAACACGCGCATATTGCGGAACGCCTTCGGGCGCTTTGCGACCGGGGTGACAGTGGTGACGGCCAATTCGGACGAAGGTCCTGTCGGCATCACCGCCAACAGTTTCTCTTCGCTGTCCCTGGACCCGGCGCTGGTGCTGTGGTCACCGGCCAAAGGATCGCGGCGGTTCCCCTATTTTGAAAAGGCCGATCACTTCGCCATCCACATTCTGGCGGCCGATCAGGGCGAAATCTGCGAGGCGTTCGCCAAGAGCGCCTATGCCTATCAGGACTATTACGGTCACAAGAACCAGCATAACGTCCCTCTGATCGACAACTGCCTCGCGCGGTTCGAATGCGCGCGCGTCGCGGCCTATCCGGGCGGCGACCACATGATCATGGTCGGTCAGGTTATCGACGCGGAAATGCGTGACGGTGACCCTCTGGCTTTTTACGCCGGGAAGTACGGAAAGCTTGTCGCACCGAATTAAGCGTGCAAGGATCAACCGTCGGGAGGACGGCAACATTTAGGGAGGAGCCTAATGGGCGGATTGCTGGCGGTGGTCAAACCACTCAGCGCGTTCAACAAGACTATCCTGCGGATCGGCCGCGGCATAGGTGTTGTCGCGGTCGGATTAATGGTGATTGCCATTCTGATTCAGGTCGTATTCCGGTATGTCCTGAACAACGCGCTGCCATGGCCCGACGAGGCCGCACGCTTCTGCATGCTCTGGATGACCGGCCTCATGGCCCCGACCGCGTTCCGGCGCGGAGGCTTTGTCGCAATCGACATGCTGGCGATGGCCCTGCCGAGGATCGCAGGCCAGCTTCTGACGCTGTTACTATTGTTCATATCCCTGCTGGTACTGGTTTTTGCGGTCAAGATCGGCTGGAGCGAGGTCACCGGTTTCGGCGGCCGGTTCGCTACCGCGTCCCTGTATCTGCCGACTTCATTGGGCTTTGATGAATTCTTCCGCGTACCGCGATCCTGGATGATGATGTCCCTGCTTGTCGGCGTCGTTCTGCTGGCAATCGTGAATGTGGAACTGATCCTGCGGTCCGTCTTGACGATGCTCGGCCGCGCGGAAGACCTGCCGCCAATCGAATTTGTAAAACTCGGGGGAACAGACTGATGCTCGTATGGTTCCTGCCAGTCTTCCTGGTCTTTCTTCTGATCGGTCTTCCGGTCTTTTTCGCGCTGCTGTTCGCGCCGGGCCTGCTGCTGTATCTGAACGGGCAGGAACGCGATCTGACGCTGCTTTACCGCAATGTTTACAACGGCATGGACAGCTTTCCCCTAATGGCGATTCCGTTCTTCATGCTCGCGGGCGAGTTGATGAACAAGGGCGGCATCACGATGCGGCTGGTCGAATTCGCGCAGGCCCTGATGGGCCATATGCGCGGAGGGCTGGCGCATGTGAACGTGCTGTCTTCGATGCTGTTCGCCGGCCTGTCCGGCTCTGCCGTGGCGGATACGTCCGCACTGGGTTCCATGCTGATCCCGGCGATGGAAAAACAGGGCTACAGCCGTAAATTCGCGGCCGCGATTACCGCCGCCAGTTCTGTCATCGGGCCTATCATTCCGCCCTCGGGCATCATGATCATTTATGCCTATGTCATGGGCGAAAGCGTCGCCGCGCTGTTCCTTGCAGGCATCGTGCCGGGCGTCATGGTCGGGGTCGGACTTATGTTCATGGTCAAGTTCATGGCAGATAAGTACGACTTCCCGGTTGCGAGCAGGAAATACACATGGCCTGAACGGGGGCAGGCCAGCATCAAGGCTTTCTTTCCGCTGATGACCCCCGTAATCATTCTGGGCGGCATTCTGGTCGGGGTCTTCACGCCGACGGAAGCGGCGGCCGTGGCGGTCGCCTATGCCCTGATCATCGGCTTTTTCGTCCTGCGGACGCTCAGCCTGAGCGAAATACCGGAGATACTGACCCGCGCCGGCCTGACCTCTTCGGTGGTCATGCTGCTGGTGGGGGCGGCGATGGCATTCAAGACAGTCGTCAGCCTCAGCCATGCACCGGAACATCTTGCGGCATTCATTCTGGCTCTGTCCGACAATCCCCTGATCCTGCTGTTCCTGATCAACCTGTTGCTGTTCATCGTCGGCATGTTCCTTGACGCAGGTCCGGCGATCATCATTCTGGGCCCGATCCTTGGCCCGATCTTTACAAGCCTCGGCGTCGATCCGGTACATTTCGCGATCATCATGAGCGTGAACCTGACCGTCGGCCTGGCAACGCCGCCGATGGGACTGGTGCTGTTCGTGGCCTCTGCCGTGTCCGGCGAACGGGTCGAGGCCATCGCCCGCGCCATCCTACCGTTTCTGGCGGTGGAGATAATCGTGATCTTCCTGATCACCTATGTCCCCGCCATATCAATGACGATCCCGCGCCTGACCGGGTTTGTTCAATAATTTCGCTAAAGAACCGAGTATATTAGGGAGGAACCATAATGCTCAACAAAACACTCAAGATTATGACCGTGGCGGCCATGCTGGCCGGCTCCGTGGTCAGCGCGCAAGCGGCAGATTACAAGCTGCGTGCGACCGCGAACTCGAACGAGAACGACGAGGATTACGACGGTCTTGTCGTGTTCAAGAACTATGTCGAGGCAGCCTCCAACGGTGCGATCGAAGTTGAGTTGTTCATTGGCACACAATTGTGCTCGAACGGCGCGGAATGCCTTCAGGGTGTGGCCGACGGCACCGTCGATATTTACATTTCCACCTCTGGCGGCGCATCCGGGATTTTCCCCTACGTGCAGGTTCTCGATCTTCCGTACCTGATGGCTGACGATCGTGTCGCCGAGCATGTTCTGTCGGGCAACTTCACCCGCACCATGCGCGACATGGCGCTGGAGGACAGCGGTGGCGCGATCCGCCTGATGACCATTGGCAACACCGGCGGCTGGCGCAACTTCGCCAACACCAAGCGCCGCGTAGCGGAACCGTCTGACCTGAGCGGCCTGAAAATCCGGACCGTGGTAGCCGACCTGCCGCAGGAACTGGTCAAGGCGCTTGGTGCTTCTCCGACCCCGATCCCGTGGCCAGAGCTGTTCACCTCGTTCCAGACCGGCGTTGTCGAAGGTTCCAAGAACGGTATCACTGACATCATGGGTATGAAATTCCCCGATGCCGGCCTGAAATATCTGACGCTGGACGGTCATGCCTACATGGCTGCTCTTTGGTGGATGTCAAACGAGCGGTTCATGTCCATGCCCGAGCCTATGCGTCAGGTTGTTGTCGATGGCTTCTACCAGCTGCAACAGGCGACCTTCGCCTCTCCCAAGCGCAAGTCGATCAAGGCTTACGAGGATTTCGTGGCTGAAGGCGGCGACCTCTATGTTCCGACGCCGGCTCAGAAAGCGGCCTTTGCCGAGGCAGCGACGCCAGTCTATGAGTGGTTCCAGAGCAATGTCGCCCGTGGCGGCGATATCTTCACGGCATTGACCAACGCGGTCGCAGAGGCCGAAGCGGATATCAACGCTGCGCGGGCAGCCGACATCAACTGATTGAACGGGGCGCGGCCTGGGCTGCGCCCCTATTCCGTTTTCCTATCGGAACGGATACATCCAGACCTTGTAGTCCTTCACCAGAATATGCGCGTGCTCGATCTCTTCCGGCGTCATTTTCTTGACGACCTCCTCCAGCGATATCGCCGCATCGGGATCGCCGCCGATTGCGCTGAGCGTATACCACATATAAGCCCGGACCAGATCAGGAGCCGGCATTCCGCGCCCGACCTCATAGTACCAGCCAACACCGGACTGCGCGCCCGGATGCCCCTTCATCGCGCTGCGCAGATACCATTCGAACGCCCTGACATCGTCGCGCTCGACGCCCAACCCCATGGCGTACATAACGCCGATCAGTTCTTCGGCATCGGCATTACCGGATCGCGCCGCAGGCCAAAGCTCCTGTTTCGCGGCCTCGAACTGGCCTGCCTCCATAAGATCGCGCGCCTGTTCGATGCCGGCGAAGGCCGGCGTAGTCATCAGCAACAGAGCAAATATGGTCTGACGCATCTCGGGCTCCTTTTTATCTGCCTCGCGGGTTCGGTTTCCGCCGGTTCGCCGGCCCCGCTGACCGACGAGGATTTCCTGCAATTCGACAGGGATCAGGCGGCGCTGGGACAGCTTTTGTTCTATGACAAAATTCTGTCCGGCAACAGGAATATTGCCTGCTCGACCTGCCATCACCCCGATTTCGGCACCTCGGACGGCTTATCACTGGGCATTGGCGAAGGCGGCACAGGGCTGGGCCCGAAACGCACGGCGGGCATCGGCGGCGACCGCATCCGAAAGCGGATTCCGCGAAATGCGCCGGGCCTTTGGAATCTCGGAGCCAAGGAGATCGTCACCCTGTTTCACGACGGACGCCTGTCGCGCGCCGACACCTATGGCAACGGTTTTGACTCGGCTGCCGAGGAATGGCTGCCGCCGGGGCTGAATTCGATCCTCGCGGCGCAGGCGATATTTCCCCTGGCCGCCCAATTTGAAATGGCCGGAAACCCCAAGGAAAACGAGATCGCGGGCGCGATCCATGACCGGATCGACGCCGGCTGGCCCATTCTGGCCAAGCGCGTGCGGATCATTCCGGCCTATGGCGAAGCTTTCGTGGCTGCGTTCGACCACATCGGGACCGCCGAAGACGTGACCATTGCAGAGATAGCAAATGCGCTGGCGGCCTTCATGGCCACTGAATGGCACAGCACCGACAGCCCATTCGATGCATTCGTAGCCGGCGACAACAATGCACTGAACCTGCCGCAGCGGCGCGGGATGGACCTGTTCTTCGGCAAGGCAGGATGCTCCGAGTGCCACTCCGGTCCGCTTCTCAGCGATCAGGAGTTCCACGCGCTCGGCCTGCCGCCCTTCGGTCCCGGCCGTACGCGGCCCTTTGATCCGATGATCCGCGACGTCGGGCGCATGGGGGAAAGCGACAATCTGGAGGACGCGTACAGGTTCCGCACCCCGATGCTGCGCAATGTCGCCCTGACGGCGCCCTATGGACATAACGGAGCCTATCCGACCCTCGAAGGTATCATTCGCCATCATCTTGACCCTGACAGGGCGCTGGCCGAATGGACACCGGACATAGCCGACCTGCCCGATGCGCCGTGGCTGCGCGATATCGACTTCGTGGTATGGGAAGACACACGCGAAATCGCCCGTCAGGCGATGGCTCGGGACATCCGTCGGATCGACCTGAAACAAAGCGAAATCGACGATCTGGTGGCCTTTATGCACGCTTTGACAGGCAAATCCACCGAACAGACGCCGTTTGGCGTGCCTGACAGCGTACCCAGCGGATTGCCGGTCGACTAGGTTGCCGCGTGATAGCTTTCCAGCCGCGCCACCTCTGACTTCGAGCCGAGGATCACCGGTACCCGCTGGTGGTGTCCGGTTGGTTGCAGGTCCAGAATTCGTTCGAAACCCGTCGAAGCCGCGCCGCCGGCGTTTTCAACCAGCATCGCCATCGGATTCGCCTCGTACAGCAGGCGCAGCTTGCCGCCGGCCTTGCGGTTTCCCGCATCCGCCGGGTACAGGAACACTCCGCCGCGGGTCAGGATGCGGTGGACATCGGCCACCATGGAAGCCGTCCATCGCATGTTGAATTCCTTGCCGCGCGGTCCGTTCTTGCCCGCGATACACTCGTCGAAATATCGCTGCACCGGCGCATCCCAATGCCCGTAGCGTGACGCGTTGACCGCGAACTCACTGGTTTCTTCGGGGATGGTCATTTCCGGGTGTGTCAGCAGGAAGTTCCCCGTTCCGTAACGGCAGGTGAAACCATCGACACCATGGCCGGTGGTCAGAACCAGCATGGTCGAGGGCCCATAGATCGCATAGCCGGCACATATCTGATCCGCCCCACGGCGCAGAACCTCGCGGGCACTGTCGCCGGTCGCACCGTCCGGCACCTTCATGATGGAGAATATCGTGCCGACAGACAGGTTCACATCCAGGTTCGACGACCCGTCCAGCGGATCGAAATACAGCACGTAATCCCCAGA
>JBFFQS010000056.1:0-13032 GCA_041573315.1 Amylibacter sp.
CGGCTGGGCGCGTCTATCTTGGAAAATGGCCGTGCATGCAGCTCGTTCGAAAGTGCGTAGCGCTGCGGATGGCTCTGGACGTAGTTACTTTGCATTCCGATGCTCCGTATGAACAGAACTGCCATAGGACAATGCGGTCGCAAAGAGAAGACGCCCTGACGCCGCGCCGGAATTTTCTGCGTATCAGGAGCCTTTCGGCGTCAGTTTCAGGACATCGCCGCCCTTGACCGGTTCGTCTTCCGCAATCTCGTCGAAATCGAAGGCATCCAGCCTGCGGGCGCGGTTTCCGGCCTTGGTGGCCGAGATCTTGATTTCCTCGACATCCTTGCTGGCCTGGGAAAAATGCCGGTCGAGGTTTCCGACCCGCGTTCCCAGACGGTCGATATCCTTGTAGAGAAGCCCCAGCTCGGCGCGGATCGCTCCCGCCTGTTCGCGCATCCGCGCGTCCTTCAGAACCGCGCGCATCGTGTTCAGCGTTGCCATGCAGGTGGTCGGCGATACGATCCAGACCCGCGCATCGAAGCCCTCGCGCACGATCTCGGGGAATGTCGCGTGCAATTCGGCGTAAACGGCCTCTGACGGCAGGAACATCAGTGCCCCGTCGGCGGTTTCGCCCTCGATGATGTATTTCTCGGAAATCGCCTTGATATGGCCGCGCACAGCCGTGCGCATCTGGCGCGCGGCGTTCAGCAGGTCGGCATCGGTCTTGGCGCGGCGATAGGCTTCATAGGGTTCCAACGGGAATTTGCTGTCGATGACGATCGGGCCGGGCGGGTTCGGCAGGTGGATCAGGCAATCGGCCCGCTTGCCGTTCGAAAGCGTCGCCTGAAACGTATAGGCCTCGGGCGACAGCGCCTTGGAAACGATGTCGTTCAACTGAATCTCGCCATACGCACCGCGCGCCTGCTTGTTGGACAGGATGTCCTGCAGCGACAGCACATCGCCGGACAGCTTCTCGATGTTCGTCTGCGCCTTGTCGATGGTTTCCAGCCGCGTGTGCAGCGCGCTGAGGGAATGGGTGGTCTTGAGCGCGGTGCCGTGCAGGCTCTCGCTCATCGCCTTTTGCACCTCTTCCAGCCGACGTTCCAGCGTGGCGATCATATTGGCCTGCGCCACCGACTGCGTCTCGCCGACCGATTTCAGTCCGCCGGCCAGATGGTGCTGGCTGTCGTTCAGGATGCGGACGTGTTCGCCAAGCTGGGTCATCTGCTGCGCCAGCGGCTGGATCGCATCGGCAGAGCGGCGCGACACGCGCAGCGCCATGAAGACCATGACCAGCAACAACAGAAACAGCCCGCCGCCGATCACGGCGGCGAGGGTCAGCGGATCGCCGAGGTCCAGCACTGTTTCACCGATCTGTATCATTTGCGTCCAAACAGTTTTTCGATGTCATCGAGTTTCAGTTCCACGTAAGTCGGCCGCCCGTGGTTGCACTGACCGGAATGCGGGGTCGCCTCCATTTCGCGCAGCAGGGCGTTCATCTCTTCGGCCCGCATCCGGCGGCCCGACCGGATAGAGCCGTGGCAGGCGACGCGGGACAGGATCGCCTCGATCTTGTCACGCACGGTCTGGGTCTGGTTCAGGTCGGCCAGTTCGTCGAGAATGTCGTGGACCAGCGCCGCGGCGTTGACCTCGCCCAGCATGGCAGGGGTTTCGCGCACACAGACCGCGGAACCGCCGAAGCTCTCGATGGTCAGGCCCAGCGGGATCAGGTCGTCGGCAACTTCCAGCAGGCGGTCGCGGTCGCTATCGGACAATTCGACGATCTCGGGTATCAGCAGCGCCTGCGCCCGTACGCCGTTTTCCGCCATCTGCCGCTTCAGCCTTTCATAGACCAGCCGTTCATGCGCCGCATGCTGATCGACGATGACGACGCCGTCAGCGGTTTGGGCGATGATGTAGTTCTCGTGCAGTTGCGCCCGCGCCGCGCCGAGTGGATTTGCATGCAGCGACCCGACATCCGACATGTCGGGTTCGCGCGATTCTTCCACACGACCGGACATGGAGGCGACTTCGCCGAATCCCTGCTGCAAAGGCGCCGCAAAGCTCCGCGCCGGATAGGCTGCGCTGTTGCGCTCCATCTGATAGACAGGCCGTTCCGGGATATCCGCCGACCGGAACGCGCCCAGCGCCGCATCGCGGACCGTGGAGGATGCGCGATGACCGGCTTCGGCCAGCGCATGGCGCAGGGCCGAGACTATCAGCCCGCGCGCCACGCCCGGTTCGCGGAAGCGGACCTCGGCCTTGGCCGGATGCACGTTCACATCAACCCGCGTCGGATCGACGTCCAGAAACAGCGCCACCACCGGATGCCGGTCGCGGCTGAGGAAATCGGAATAAGCCCCGCGCAGCGCCCCTATCAATAGCTTATCACGCACCGGACGGCCATTCACGAACAGGTATTGCGCCACCGCGGCCCCGCGCGAATATGTCGGTAGCGAGGCATATCCGGTCAGGGTTATTCCCTCGCGCTCCGCGTCTATGGCCAGTGCATTGTCGACGAAATCCTGCCCCAGAATACGCGCCAGACGGCCATGCAGCGCGGTGAACAGGTCACCGGTCTGCGGGTCGGCGCGGAATACGACGCGCCCCTCGCCGCCGCCGGACACATCGCGCAGCACGAACCCGACCGAGGGCTCGGCCATAGCCAGACGCTTGATCACATCCGCAATCGCCTGTGCCTCTGCCCGGTCTGTGCGCAGGAACTTCAGCCGCGCCGGCGTGGCCTGAAACAGGTCGCGCAACTCGACAACGGTTCCCTTGGCCAGCGCCGCCGGTTTGACCGGCCCGATATCGCCACCGTTCACAGCGATCACGGCCGCCATGTCCGCGCCCGCCGCGCGCGAGGTGATCGACAGGCGACCCACCGCCCCCATCGAGGGCAAGGCCTCTCCGCGAAAGCCGAAAGTGTGGATGTTCAGCAGGTCGGACCCGTCGATCTTGGAGGTCGCGTGCCGCGACAGCGCCAGCGGCAGTTGCTCCGCCGCGATGCCGTGGCCGTCGTCCGTGACGCGGATCAGGGTCTTGCCGCCGTCGGCATAGACCACCTCGATCCGGCGCGCATCGGCGTCTATCGCATTCTCGACCAGTTCCTTGACCGCAGAGGCAGGACGCTCCACCACCTCGCCCGCCGCGATGCGGTTGGCGGCGGCGGCGTCCAGTTGCCGGATCATCGGTAAAACACCCGATATATTGCGGTCGCTCATGTTCATACCCCAAGGGATAGCATGTGAAGGGGCGATTCGACCACGGTCATCTGCCTCGAATTCTAATCGGTACTTTCGACCCCTGCCGGCTTGCCGACCACCACGAAGCGCAGGTTGTCCGGCTGCAACAGATAGCCCGCGACCCGTTTGATATCCGCCAGCGTCACCGCTTCGATCTGCTGATTCCGCGTAGCGATATAGTCGATCGGCTGGTCGTTCAGCTGCATGCCCGTCAGAATACCGGCAATCCGGCGGTTGCCGTCGAACCGCAAAGGATAGGCACCGGTCAGGAATTTCTGAGCGGCAGCGAGTTCTTCCGCGGTTGCGCCTTGTTCTGCCATCTTTTTCCATTCCTCGCGGACCACGTCGATCGCCTGCCCAATCCGGTCGTTGGCCGATGCCACCGATCCGTAGACAACCGAGCCCAGATCGTAAGGCGCCAGATAGGAATAGACGCCATATGTCAGACCGCGCTTTTCACGCACCTCTTCCGTCAGGCGCGATGAAAACGACCCGCCGCCCAGAATATGGTTCATGACATAGGCGGCAAAGAAATCCGGATCGTCCCGACCAATGCCGGGCTGCGCCCAGAGCGCCACCGACTGAGGCGTGTCGAATTCCACCACCGTCGTTCCTCCGGTTGCCGCAAACGCGGTTTTCGGGGGTAGCGGAGCACCGGTTTCCGGCAGGTCGCCCAACACCTCATCCAGCATCGGACCGAGTTCTTCGGCGGAAATATCACCGACAACGGACACGAACATCCGGTCCCTTGTCATGCCTGCCTTGTGCGCCGCCACGATATCGAGGGGCGTCAATTTGCTGACAGTCTCGATGGTTCCCACGCCCGGGCGGCCATAGGGATGATCGCCGAACCCCCTCTCGTCCATCTCGCGATAGGCGATCTGGTACGGATCGGTCAAGTTGGATTGCAGGATCGAAATCACCTGGGCCTGCACCCTCGCAAAGGCCACATCGTTGAAGGCCGGATTGGTGATCGCCTGTTTGAACAGGTGCAGCGCCCGTCCGGAGTTCTCGCGCAGCACCTGTGCCGTGACCGTGATGCTGTCGCGGCTGGCGTCAAAGGAGAACCGCGCCGCGAGTTCCTCGGTCCGGCGCAGGAATGCGGCCGCATCCATGTCTCCGGTGCCCTCTTCGAGCAGACCGGCCATCAAATTCGTGGCGCCGAGCTTGTCCGGCTGGTCCAGCGAAGTGCCGCCGCGAAACGAAACCTGCATCGCGATGATCGGGATCGAGGATTCCTGAACCAGCCACGCCTTTATTCCGCCATCGGAAGTAACCTCCTGAACGGCGATCTCGGCGGTGGCAGGCAGCGCATTCCAGATGACAAAAGCGAATATCGCGAGGAAACGGGTCATTGCGCGGGCTCCTCTTCGGGCATCAACCAGCCGGTAACCGAATTATTCAGATCGAAAACGCTTTTGGCGGCGGCGACGACATCCTCTGCGGTGACCGAGTCCAGAATGTCGGGCCAACTCTGAATATCCTCTATCGTCAGCCCCGCCGTAAGCCCGGCGCCATATCTGCGGGCGTACCCGTCGATGTTGTCACGGGCGAAAATCTCGGAGGCGCGGATCTGGGTCTTGATACGCGCCAGATGATCCGCGTCCGGGCCGTCAGCCAGAAACTTCGCAATCGAAGCGTCCATTGCCGCCTCCGCGTCCGCCAGAGTGGTTTCCGGCGCTGGAACCACATAAAGACCGAAGGTTTGCGGATCGAAAGACACCCCGCCATAGAAACTCGCCGCATTCAGCGCGACTTTCTGCTCAAGCTGCAATTCCTTGCCCAGAACGGACGTGATGCCCGACCCGCCCAGCAGTTCGGCCAGAATCGTCAGGGCGGCAGCCTCTTTCTGGTCGCCGGTGCGCCGGTTCGGCGCCAGATAGGTGCGGATCAGATAGGGCGTGCTGACCCGCGCATCGCGGAATTCAGCACGGACCGGCGCCAGATGCGGCGGTTCCTGCGGGCGCACACGCGGCGGAAGGTTTTCGGATGGCTCAAGCCCGCCGTAGTATTCCTCGGCAAGCGCCAGCACCGCTTCCGGCTCCACGTCGCCCGCGACCACCAGAATGGCATTGTTCGGGGCATAGTAGGTCTTGTAGAAATCGACCGCATCCTGGCGCGTCAGGGCGGCGACCTCGTGTTTCCAGCCGATGATCGGAATGCCGTAAGGATGGTTGAAATACTGAAGCGCGCTGCGCTGCTCGGCGAACAGGGCGCCGGGGTCGTTCTCGGTCCGCGAATTGCGTTCCTCCAGCACCACGTCACGCTCCGGCAGAACCTCTTCCTCGGTCAGGTGCAGATTGCGCATGCGATCCGCTTCCAGTTCCATCATCAAGGCCAGCCGGTCCGCGGCAACGCGCTGGAAATAGCCTGTGTAATCATACGCCGTAAAGGCGTTCTCGCTGCCGCCATTGGCCGCGACGATTTCGGAAAACTCCCCCGCCGCCATCTTGTCCGTGCCTTTGAACATCAGGTGTTCCAGAAAATGGGCGATGCCGGACTTTCCCGCGGCCTCATCCGCAGCGCCGACACGGTACCAGACCATGTGGGTGACAATCGGGGCGCGGTGATCTTCCAGAACCACGACCTCCATTCCGTTGTCGAGCGTGAAGCTGGTGACAAAGTCCGAACGCGCAAATGCGCCTGCCGAGCCTGCGATGGTGATAAAAAGGAAAAATACGATTTTCTTAAACATTCTTACGCCCTGTATTCCGCTGGTATGGCACAGTAATTAATGCGCCCGGTCGTGCAAGCGCAATAAACAGAAACGTGACCATCAAGGCGGGCTGCTAATTTTCCGGCGGCGGCGGCGCTGTCGGGGTCCGGACACCCATCCGGCGCAGGCGCAACAGCTCTTTTTGAGCGTCGAGCGCCAAGTCCTCATAGGTACTCAGGTAGACATTCACATTGAACAGACGTTCCAGCGGCCTGACCCGTGCCGAGGCGCGAAATGCCGCATCTTCGGCGGCGACCTTGCTGCGGATATCACTGTCGATGCCGAACCGTCCGGCGGCAGCCAGAAGCGCCTGTTCGCCGGATTGTATGCGGTTGCTGTCCATCAGAGCCGTGCGTCCGCCCAGCGCCGCAACGGCATCGCGGCGCGGTGTCTTATCCACCCGGTTGGTTCCGCCCAGCGTCGGCTCTGGCAGATAGGCCAGATCCTTCGGCGTCTCCAGCGGATTGGTCGGCAGGATAGCGAATTCATCGGGACCTTCGCCGTCCTGCTGCAAATTCATCAACGTATTTTCGCCGTTCGAGCAGGCTGCCAGTAAAAACGATGCCGCAACCAGCGGTCCGACTATTGATCGTTTCATCGACATATCATGTCCCGTGCTACTCCAGTTCGGTTTCCAGCCTTATAGCAGTTTTTTCGCAAGGTCACGCCTTGTTGTGCAGCTTGTCGCCAAATATCAGCAACCCCACCGCGCCGAGGAATATCGCGATATCCGCCACATTGAACGCATAGGGGTTTCGGATGCCGCAGCAAGACATATTCAGGAAATCCGCCACCGCGCCATAGAGGATCCGGTCCATCACATTGCCCAGCGCGCCGCCGACCACCAGCCCGATCAGGATCGCGCCCCGCCAATCCGTCATGCGCCGCCCCCACCACAGCAGCCAGCCGCTGATCGCAAGCGCCAGCGCCACCAGAAACCAGCGCGTGACCTCCGCGTCATTGGAAAACAGGCCGAAATTGACACCCTCGTTCCACGCCATCCGAAAATTCAGGAACGGCGGGAAAACGTCGATCGACAAGCGGTTGCGCAGGTCCATACCGACCACGACGGCCCACTTGCTGGACTGGTCCAGCAAGAACACGGCCGCAGCGGCGATCAGGATGCGGGTCATCGCCATCAGTGACGGAAATGGCGCATGCCGGTGAAGACCATGGCCAGCCCGGCCTTGTTCGCGGCTTCGATGACTTCGTCGTCGCGCATCGATCCGCCCGGCTGGATCACTGCCGTCGCGCCTGCCTCGGCTGCGGTCAGCAGGCCGTCGGAAAATGGAAAGAACGCATCGGATGCCACGACCGAGCCCTGCGTCAGCGGCACTTCCAGCCCCAGAACCTCGGCCATATCCTGCGCCTTGCGCGCTGCGATCCGCGTGCTGTCGACCCGACTCATCTGACCTGCGCCGACGCCCACCGTGGCGCCGCCCTTGACATAGACGATGGCGTTGGACTTGACGTGCTTGGCCACTTTCCATGCGAACAGCATATCGGCCAGTTCCGCCTCGCTCGGCACCCGTGTGGTCACCACCTTGAGGTCATCCAGCGTAATCCGGCCATTGTCGCGGTCTTGCACCAGATAGCCGCCGGACACCTGCCGCCACGTCTGCGACGCGGCCGTGACGTCCGGCAGGCCGCCTGTCGTCAACAGGCGCAGGTTCTTTTTGACCCCGAAAATCGCCTTGGCTTCTTCGGTCACATCCGGCGCGATCACCACCTCGGTGAAAATCTGGACAATCTGCTCCGCCGTCGCCGCATCCAGCGTCTGGTTCAGCGCAATGATCCCGCCAAAGGCCGAGGTCCGGTCGCAGTCGAACGCGTTCTGATAGGCCTCCGCCATGGTCTTGCCGCGCGACACGCCGCAGGGGTTGGCGTGCTTGATGATGGCGCAGGCAGGCCCGTCAGCCGGATCGAATTCCGCCACCAGCTCAAAGGCCGCGTCAGTGTCGTTGATGTTATTGTAGGACAATTCCTTGCCCTGCCATTGTTTCGCCGTTGCGATACCGGGACGGGTAGACCCGTCGCGGTAGAAACTGGCGGACTGGTGCGGGTTTTCGCCGTAGCGAAGGGTCTGCGCCAGCGTACCGGCAATTGCCTTGCGACGCGGGGCCGGGTTGTTGATCGCCTGCGCCATCCACGTGGACACGGCCGCGTCATAGGCCGCCGTGCGCGCATAGGCCACCTGCGCCAGAGACTGGCGAAAGCCAAACCCCGTCGCGCCGTTGTTCTCGTCCAGTTGCGCCAGCAGCGCACCATAGTCCTCGACATCTACGATCACCGTGACGAATTCGTGATTCTTCGAGGCAGCGCGTACCATCGCAGGACCGCCGATGTCGATATTCTCGATGCAGTCGTCATAGCCCGCACCGCTGGCGACCGTGGCCTCGAACGGGTAGAGGTTCACAACCAGCAGGTCGATCGGCGCGATACCGTGCTGGGCCATGGAGGCCTGATGTTCGGAATTGTCGCGCAGCGCCAGCAGGCCACCGTGCACCATCGGGTGCAGGGTCTTGACGCGGCCGTCCATCATCTCGGGGAACTTCGTCACTTCGGATACGTCCTTCACCGGCAGACCGGCCTCGCGGATGGCCTTGGCGGTGCCGCCGGTGGACAGCAGTTCAACGCCGCGCGCGTCCAGCGCCTTGGCTAGGTCGATCAATCCGGTCTTGTCGGAAACAGAGAGCAGTGCGCGACGAACGGGCACGAGGTCTTGCGACATTTGTAACTTCCTTTGCTTTGCGTTCTTACCCGCGGGGGAAACGGGGTCAGGGCGTTTTGGCGGGTTCTGTCCGCACGAGAGTCCATTTTACCGCGCCTTCATAGTGGATCGCCCGCCCGGATAAAACGATCTGTTTTGTCGCGCGTGGTATCAGCCGCGAAGCGTCCATCATGGCGCTGGGTTCGATCGACAGGCTGCCGCCTTCGTGGCGGAATACCCAGACCTCGCCATTCGGCAAGGTCAGGGACACGGCCTGACCGCCCAGACCGGGATCCGCTTGCACATCCGAATGCAGATGGAAATGCACCTTGAACGGGATGCCATTGCGCTTTTGACCAGCCGCGCGCATGTCGAACATGGCTTTCGCCGCATCGGTTCGCGCCTCGACCGCATCGATCCCAGACAGGCGGGTGCCGTCCGGCGACAGCATGATATGGCGCATGTGCAGCAATCCGTGAGAACTAACATAGCCGTCGTGCGACCCGGTTATGCCGATCCCGGTCTGGCCGATCTGGGTCTGGGCGGTGACTTTTGCCGGTCCCTCGGTAAGCTTGTTGCCGAAACTGCGTCCGACGAATTCGTTGCTGGAAAACCGGGCCGAGGATTTGCCGGCGACGGCCAGCGTCGAATGCGACGGCGTCGAGCGCGCGGCATTGCGCCAGTCGCGTCCGAAGGCATAGCCCGAACCCATGTTGGTGATCACCGGATAGAACCCGGACGACATCTCAAAGGCCAGTGTCGAGGCATGGGCGTTTTCGGACGCCTCGACCGGCGGCGGCTTGCCGGCGTCCATGATCAGGATCGTCCTGCCGTTAGCCAGCCGCGCATAGCCCATGCCGCCGCCCGGGCGCGCCGGCAGCCGGATCGACGAATCGGACAGCGCCTGATCCAGCTTGCCCGCGATGCCGACCCCTCCGCCGTGGAACTGCGCCAGGCTGCCGTCGCCGAGACGCAGCGCGCGCAGAGTGGGCGCGATCCTCTCCATGGCCAGCAGATGAGCGCGGTCGGGCCTGCCGCCCGCCGCCTCCACACCCTGTGCGGCCCATGTCAGCAGGGTGAATATCTCCATCAATTGTTCGGGATTGCGGTTGGCGATGCCGCCGTCCTCGCCGATCTCGCGGTCACATTCGCGGCTGAGCGCACGCAGCGCGCGGGGCAGGTAACGTTCCTTGCCCTCCAGCGCCAGCCCGCAATAGACAAGCCCGGTTACGGCCTCGAACCGCGGCAGGCCGGACGCGGCAACATGCCAGCGCCGGTACAGGAACCGCGCCTGCTGGCCGAGAATGCGGAAGAACAGCTTTTGCTCGGCGCGGTCCATCTGACCCAAAAGGGCGATGGAATGATTGATCCATCGCAGCACGCGCCGTCCGGCAAGCTCCGGCCGCCAGCCGGGCCCGCTGCCGTTACGATAGCGCCGCGCCCATTCCAGCAGCCATTTGCAGGCGAGCGCCCTGTTGGCCTTGCCACCGGCGGCAAACAGATCGTCCATCCACGCAAAACCATGGATTTCCGCCTCGAAGGCCTCGTCGGTCGGCACAATATCCCAGATCGACCGGTCCGGCGCCTCGACCAGTCCGCCGGCAAAAAAGAAATTGCCGGCAGCAAGCTGCGTGCCGCGCGCGGCAACGCCGAAACTTCGCGGCTCCGGCTGCGATACAAAACCTCTGGCGGTCGGATAGAACCGGCTGGTGCGGGCGCACCAGGCATTTCCCATGCGGGCGCGTTTATCCTTCCAGCGCGCAGCGAGCGCATAGCTGGTCCAGCGCAGATCTGACATATACTCACTATCCAAGTGTCTGACGCCGGATCATAGGCACGCTGATACCGGCTGTCACCACAGTTTATCTCTAAACCTTTTGCAGCCGCGCCATGAAGAAACCGTCCATGCCGCCGACCTCGGCCCAATAGTCGGGACGCAAACGCAACTGACCCTCCGACGGCTTCCAGTCGTTGTTCATGCCCAGCGCCGCCGCATCGAAATCCAGCGGCGTCATATCCGGTGTTCGGGCAAGAAATTTCGCGATCTGCCCTTCGCCCTCGACCGGCAGCAGCGAACAGGTGCTATAGACCAGCTGGCCACCGGGTTTCAGCCATTTCGCGCAGAGGTCGAGCATATCGGATTGCATTTTCAGCACCGGCTGCAAATCCCAGTCACGCCGCACGAAGGGCAGGTCGGGATGGCGGCGAATCGTGCCGGTGGCCGAACAAGGCGCATCCAGCAGAATCGCATCGAAGGGTTCCGCGGGCGTCCATTTGAAGGCATCCGCCTCGACCAGCGTGGCGCTGAGGCCGGTGCGGTCGAGGTTCTGGCGCACGCGGACCAGACGGTCGCCGGAAATGTCCACCGCTGTCACCTTGGCTCCAGCCGCTGCCAGCTGCATCGTCTTGCCACCCGGCGCCGCGCACAGGTCGAGCACCGTCTTGCCCGCCATGTCGCCGAACAGTTTCACAGGCACTGAAGCGGCGGCATCCTGAACCCACCAGTCGCCGCTGTCATAGCCGGGAAGCGCGGAAATCTGGCCCTTTTCGGCCAGCCGCAAGCTGCCGTTCGGCAGGATCGTGGCGTCCAGAGCCAGGGCCCATTTCTCTTCCTCGGCGGGATTCTTGAGCGTCAGGTCCACCGGCGCGCCCGCGCGGTGCGCGGCGTCTATCGCCACCGCCGCCTCTTCGCCATAGGCCGTAACCACCGGAACCCGCAGGTATTTCGCCAGCGGATGCGGCGGCAGTTTGTCGAATTCAGCGCGATCCGATTTCGACAGCTTTCGCGCCACGGCGTTTACCAGCCCCGACAGGTGGTTCGCCTTTTGCTTGGACCGCGCCAGCGTCACCGCGCCATCGACCGCCGCGTGCGCCGCGATGCCGTCCACCAGCAACTCCGCCGCGCAGAGCCGCAGGATGTTCAGGACCTGCAATGGCGGCTTCTTGGTCAGGAAGCGGTCCAAAACCTGATCGAGCGGCCCCAGATTGCGCAGGGTGATCTTGGCCAGCGACTGCGCCCGCGCCCTCTCGCCCGGCTCCAGATCCGCAAGCGGGCTGTTCGGCCCCTCGACGATATCGGACAGGGGTTTTGTATCATGAAGCACGCCGTGCAGCAGGGTCAGGGCGGCGGATCGGGCGGCAAAGCCTTGTTTGCTCATGGTCGGGCCTGTTCTTTAGGGTTCGCTGGGGCCGCTGATACCCTGCCGGCGGCTGTACGACCAGTGCTTTCGCATTTTCGGGCACTATCGGCTTGCACTCCGGTGCCGCCGCGCCATATTTTGCCACAACAGGAAAACGCCATGAAAAAACCGACATCCGAGATCGACGCCCGCATCAAAGCCGCCGCAGACCGTGCGCTGGCAGAGGCCGAGGCGCGCAAGAAATCCCAAACCGATCCCGACCTGCCGCTGGAACTGGGCGGGCGCGACGGACCCGAGCCCACCCGCTTCGGCGACTGGGAGAAAAAGGGCATAACCTCGGATTTCTAGGGGAACCGGCGAGCTTACAGCCCCAACACATCCATCATGTCATATTCGCCGGGCGCACGGCCCTGCCCCCAGATCGCCGCCTTCAGCGCTCCGCGCGCGAAGATACGGCGGTCAGTCGCGACATGGCGCAGGATAATCCGCTCGCCGTCAGCGGCGAAGATCACGTCATGCTCGCCGACAATATCACCGCCGCGAATGGCGGTGAAACCGATATGGCCGCGCTTCCGCGCGCCGGTGATGCCGTCGCGACCCCTGTCGGACACTTCCTTCAGGTGCACATGGCGGCCTTCGGCGGCGGCCTCGCCCAGCATCAGCGCTGTGCCCGACGGTGCATCTACCTTGTGGCGGTGATGCGCCTCGACGATCTCGATGTCGTAGTCCGCATCCAGCGCGGCGGCGACTTTCTGCGTCAGCTTGGTCAGCAGGTTGACGCCGAGGCTCATGTTTCCGGCGCGGATGATGGTGGCGTGGCGCGCGGCGGCGGTCAGCTTTTCCAGATGGGCATCGCTCAGCCCCGTCGTGCCAATGACATGCACGGCGCGGGCCTGCGCCGCCAGTTCGGCATGCGCCACCGTCGCATCCGGCGAAGTGAAGTCGATCACCGCCTGTGCTTTCGCAAAGACCTCGAGCGGGTCGTCCTGCACGATATAGCCGTTTTCCGTCCCACCCATGCAGACGCCAAGGTCTTTGCCAATCCAGTCGTGACCGGGACGTTCCGAAACGCCGGCCAGTGTCGCGCGGTCGGTTTCTTCGATCATCCGGATCAGCATCTGGCCCATGCGGCCCGATGCGCCGACGATTGCGATGGCGGGAATAGCGGTCATTTCAAAGCTCCAAATTCTGTTGGCAATGGTTTAACCTGCTTGCGGGACCCCCGCAACTGCCCTAAAC
>JBFFQS010000057.1:0-12464 GCA_041573315.1 Amylibacter sp.
TCGCCGAGCCCGAGGAACTCGGGTCCGTGCCGCAGGACGTCAGGGAGATACTGGCGTCGCTAAACCGGACGGCGACGACGCTGGAAACAATGATCGGCGAACTGACGGATGCGAGGGTCTCGGCCAATCTGCTGAAGGCAATCGACGACGCCAGTGCGGCCGCCGAAAGTCTGCGCGACGCAACCAGCGGCCTGCCGGCTATCGCCGCCGAAATCGAAAGTCTTGCCGCCAGTGCCGGGGATCTGCCGCTGGACGAACTGGTGAAATCCACGACCGCACTGGTGGCCACGGTCGACAGGCTCGCGGGGTCCGAGGCGATGGCAGAAGTTCCCCCCGCCCTGACCGCCGCGCTGGACGAAATCCGCACCCTGACCAAGACAATCCGCGAGGGTGGACTGATCGAAAGCGCCACGGGCACATTTGCCGCGACCCAAAAAGCGGCGGAGCAGATCTCAGTGGCGAGCGACGCCCTTCCGGCTCTGCTTGATCGCCTGAACCGCGTTGCGACGCGGGCCGAGCAGACCCTCGAAAACTACGACGAGACCGGACGGTTTTCGGGCGACGCCCGCGAAACCATGAGGGAAATCCGCGAGGCGGCGGAAGCCGTCGCGTCCTTGGCGCGCGCAATCGAGCGCAACCCCAACTCAATCATCACGGGACGGTAAGCTTCATGAAACCACTGCACCTGGCAATCGTCATCCTCCTCGCGGCCCTGTCGGGTTGTTCGAACCCGGATATTTCGCGATATGCGGTCAATACGCCTGAGGCGGCCGCGATCGGCAAGTCGAAGACGACGATCGAAGTCCTCGAAGTGTCCCTGCCGCTCTATGCGCGGGATCAGGAAATTCCATATGCCGACCAGACCGGAGCCATCCGCACGGACCGGAGCGCCCTTTGGGCGGATACACCCGCACGCGCGATCTCGCTCGGCCTGGCCGAAAGCATCTCTCAACTCACGGGATCGGTTGTAGCGGTGGAACCATGGCCGCTGGACACGTCGGCGGACGTGAAACTTGACGTACGCGTCAGGACATTGCTCGCCTCGACGGATGGTTCGCTGCAATTCTCTGGGCAGTACTTCGTCGTTTTCGAGTCAGGCCGCAGCCCGCGTTCAGAGTGGTTCGATATCAAGATCGCTTCCGGCGGACAGACCGCGCAGGACATCGCCGCGGCGACAGGGACCGCGATTGCTGAACTGGCCAAAATGGTGGCGAAGCAAATTCGCTGATTCTAGTTTTGTCAAACCGGACGGATTGTAATCCAACTAACTGCTTAAAAATTTTAGATTTTCCCAGTTCGCCCAGTCCTTGGGCGTATCCAGATCACGGGTGACGGCTGCTTCCGAAGGGATTTCGTACACAGCCTCGGGCACCGCGCGTAAAATATCCCGCGCGCCCTTGTCGCCTCTCAGGTTCTGAAGGTCTTTCAGAAACCGCGCGTCGAACAGGACGGGATGACCGTGCCGGCCCGTTTCATCCACCGGACGTATGATCAGGCGGCCTGCGGACGGGTCATGGGCCTTGATGATGCTGTTAAGGATATCAGGCGTAAGGTCCGGCATATCGGCCAGCGCCACCAGAACCGCCGACACGGAGCCGCTCAGGGCTGCAACCCCCGCGCGCAGGGACGCCGATACTCCAAGGGCAGCATCCTTTGCCTCCGTTATAGTGACGCGCAACCCTTCCAAAGCTTTGCGGTGGTCCGCGCTATCCGGCGGGATAACGACGACACATTCGTCAATATCGGATGCCAGCAGGGTTTGCGCCGATCTGCGCAGCAACGGAACCCCGTCGATCCTGCGCAAAAGCTTGTTTTCTTTTCCCATGCGCTGGGACGCACCGGCGGCCAGCAGAACAGCTGCCACGCGACCTTTCGCATCTGCCCTGCCGGACTTCATCGCCGCGCTTCCGGCTTCCGCAGGCTTTCCGTCACTTCGGCCATGATCGACACCGCAATTTCAGCAGGCGAGGCCGATCCGATGTCCAGACCGACAGGGCCGTGAATTCTCGAGATTTGCGCGTCGGTAAATCCAGCCGCTTCCAGGTGCGCCACCCGTTTTGCATGTGTGCGGGTCGATCCCAGAGACCCGATATAGAAAGCATCGCTGCCCAGTGCCGTTTCAAGGGCCGGATTGTCGAGTTTCGGATCATGCGTCAGCGTAACGACGGCGGTGCGGGCATCGACGCCGATCTGCATCAATGCTTCATCCGGCCAGGCATCGATAATCGTGTCTTCCGGAAACCGCTCGGCGGTTGCAAAGCCCTGGCGGCTATCGACGATAAACACCTCGTAGCCCGCCAACCGTGCGATTGCCGCCAGCGTCTGCGTAATATGGACTGCACCGATGACGATCATTTTCAGCGACGGGTTGAATATGCCGGTGAACAGGGTGCCGATGAGTTCTGATTTATCCTGCGCAAACAGAGCCTTATATGCCGGATCGTCCGCATCGATCAACCGGCGCTGCCATGTCTCCAGGTCGACCTGATAACCGATCGCGCGCCGTTCGGCGTGGGCGTTGGCCAGCGCCTCGATCATCTGCCTGTCGGGTCCGTTGCCCACGGCGATCGGCTCGACCAGTATCCGGATATTGCCGCCGCAAGCCAGCCCCACGGCAAAGGCGTCCGCATCCGCGACGCCGAAATCAAGCATGCGGCATCGACCGTCGGCCAGCGCGTCCTGCGCTTCGAGGATCACCGCTCCTTCGACACATCCGCCGGACACCGATCCGAAAAATGCTCCGTCCTGCGCGATCGCCAATTGCGATCCCGCCCGGCGCGGCGCCGACCCCCAAGTCGACAAGACGGTCGCAAGCGCCGCGGGACGACCTGCGGTCAGAAAATCCAGCGCAACGGTTGGCATGTGATCGGACCTGTCATTCATGACCGCGACTTTATGCATCTTTCCGACGATGTGAACAGCCTTTCATGCCCTTTTTGTCTATCAGGTTTTGAAAACCCGATAGATCGCGGGGATGACCAGAACCGTAAGCAGCGTCGAACTCAGCAGCCCGAACAGCAGCGAAATCGCCAACCCCTGAAAGATTGGATCGGCCAGAATGACAACGGCACCGATCATCGCGGCAATCGCCGTCAGCAGGATCGGCTTGAAGCGGACCGAACCGGCCTCTATCAGGATATCCACCGGCGACTTGCCCGTCGCATCCGTATGACGGATGAAATCCACCAGCAGGATTGAATTGCGGACGATAATACCCGCCAGCGCAATGAAGCCGATCATCGAGGTGGCCGAGAACGGCGCGCCAAACAGCCAGTGCCCCCCCATGATGCCGAGGAAGGTCAGCGGCACCGGCGTCAGGATCACCAACGGCACGCGGAACGACCCGAACTGCGCCACCACGAGGATATAGATACCCAGCAGCGCAACCGCGAAGGCCGCACCCATGTCACGGAAGGTGATCCAGGTCACTTCCCACTCGCCGTCCCACAGAAGGGTGATGCCGGTTTCATCGGTCGGCTGGCCATTCAGCGCGATCTCCGGCTTTTGCCCCTCGGGCCAGTCGAGCCCGTCCAGTACATCGGCAACCGCGATCATGCCATAAAGCGGCGCCTCGAAATCGCCTGCCAGTTCGGCTGTCACCATCTCTGCGTAGCGGCCATTGTGGCGATAGATCGGAAAGCTGGCGCGTTCCTCGGTCACCCGGATAACGTCGCCCAGTTCCACCACTCCGCGCGCGCCGGGGATCACGTTTGCAGGGATCGGCGTAGACAGGAAAGCTTCGTCCATGACGCGCTGGTTTTTCGGGCGTTCGACCACGATGGGGATCGGATGCCGTCCCTCGCCGCGATGCGAATAGCCAACTGTCATACCGCCGTTCAGAATGCCCAGCGTGTCAAACACGTCCTGTTCGAGTACAGAGAAATATTCCAGGTCGTCGGTCGATATTGTCGCGCGCAAACGGCGGGGCGGAATGCCGAAGCTGTCATCGACATCGACAACGAATGGTACCTTCTCGAACGCCTGCCGGATTTTACCGGCGGCGGCGCGGCGGGCGTCAGGATCGGGGCCATAGACCTCTGCGAGCAGCGTCGCCATGACCGGTGGACCGGGCGGCGGCTCCACCGTCTTGAGGCGCACGCCCTCCGGCAGATCCAGCGCATTCAGCCGCTCTCGCAGAACGAGCGCGATGTCGTGGCTGGTCCGGTCGCGATCAGCTTTCTGGGACAGGTTGACCTGCACGTCACCCATATGCGGCTGAGCGCGCAGATAGTAATGACGAACCAGCCCGTTGAAATTGAATGCGGCGGCGGACCCGGAATGCGTTTGCGCCGACAGGACTTCCGGCAGGTCCAGCGCGGTGCGGGCAACCGCCTGCGCAACCGCGTCGGTGGCCTCGACCGAAGATCCCTCCGGCATGTCAATCACCACCATCAGTTCGGTCTTGTTGTCGAACGGCAAGAGTTTCACGGTCACGTGCTTGGTATACAACAGCCCCAGCGACCCGAAGGACAGCGCCGCCGTTACGAGAAGAAAGGTCAGGCTGCGCGTTTTCGTTGCCAGAAGCGGCCGCGCGACGGTTGCGTAAAGCTTTCCAAGTCCGCCGCCGTGGTGGGCGCCGCCGCTGTGATCCACGGCCGGCGCCTTCCCGGCCACCTTCAGCATCAGCCATGGCGTGATGATCACGGCCACGAAGAAGGAAAAGATCATTGCCGCGCTGGCATTGGCCGGAATGGGGCTCATGTAGGGGCCCATCAGCCCGGACACGAACAGCATCGGCAACAGCGCCGCGACCACTGTCAGCGTTGCAACGATGGTCGGGTTACCCACCTCGGCGACCGCATCGATCGCTGCCTGCGCGCGACCGCGCTTGTCACCCATCGCCCAGTGGCGGGAAATGTTTTCGATCACGACAATCGCGTCGTCGACCAGAATACCGATCGAGAAGATCAGCGCGAACAGTGACACGCGGTTCAGCGTGTAGCCCATGATCCAGGCGGCAAACAGCGTCAGCAGGATGGTGACAGGAATGACCACCGCAACGACGATGCTCTCCCTCCAGCCAATGGCAAGCAGGACCAGTCCGATGATAGAGATCGTCGCCAGCCCAAGGTGGAACAGCAACTCGTTGGCTTTTTCGTTCGCGGACTCGCCGTAATCGCGGGTGATCGTGACCTCTACGCTGTCGGGTATGATGCGCCCTTCGGCGGCTTCGACCCGTTGCAGTATTTCATGCGCGACAACCACCGCGTTTGCCCCTGCCCGCTTGGCTACGGCCAGTGTGACGGCGGGGGTCCGCGTGATTTCGTCCACGTCCTTGGCGACATGCGACACCAGTTGGTCGGATGTATCGGATACAAAAGACACATCGGCCACATCGCCGACGTACACAGGCCGGCCGTCGCGGGTGGTCAGCAACAGGTTGGCGATCTGCGCGGAAGAGGACAGCGTCTCTCCGGCGACGAGGTCGATCTGCTCTCCGCCATTTCGCAGCAAACCGGTGCTGAACGCCTTGTTCGCTCCCTCAACCTTGCCCGCCAGTTGCTGCAGCGTCACGCCATAGAGCGCCAGCTTGCCGGGGTCGGGCGCGATCCGAATGGCCTCAGGCGCTTCGCCGACCAGATAGGTCAGGCCGACATCGTCGACCTTGGCGACCTCGGCGCGCAGTTCACGCGCGATCCGCGTCAGGTCATTTGCCGACAGATCGACGCCGTGTTTCGGATGCAATGTCAGTGAAACGATGGCCACATCGTCGATCCCGCGCCCGACGACCATCGGTTCGGGAATTCCCACCGGAATCCGGTCCATATTGGCACGCAGCTTTTCATGTACGCGCAGGATCGCCGCATCGGCGGAGGTGCCGACGACGAAGCGCGCCGTCACCATGGCAAAGTCATCCGATGTCTGGGAATAGATATGTTCGACCCCGTCGATCCCCTTGATGATGGTTTCCAGAGGTTGGGTGACGAGCTTGACCGCGTCCTCGGCCCTCAGGCCCGGCGCCTGCAGATGGATGTCGATCATCGGCACGGAGATTTGCGGTTCTTCCTCGCGCGGCAGCGTCATCAGCGCGACCAGACCGACCGCCAGCGCGGCCAGAATGAACAACGGCGTCAGCGGCGAGGTGATGAAACCGCGCGTCAGCCGGCCCGCGAGACCCAGCGGGCTTTGATCCGGCGATTCACTCACGGTTCGTCACCACGCGGTCACCCGCGTCGAGCCCGGTCAAGACCTCGACCATCCCGTCCCGTTTCTGACCGGTCACAACCACCCGCTCGATTTGCGCGCCATCTTGTTCGACGGTCACAAAATCCAGACCTGAAAGCGAACGAACCGCGGCCTCCGGAACCATGAGGGCCTGCCTCTCGTCTACTGGCAGGCGCACCAGAACGCGCGCATCGACGAAGGCGTCAGGCAATCCTTCGACCTCTACATCAGCGATTACGCGGCCGTTTTCGATTTGTGGATAAATACGGGCCAACCGGCCTTCGGTGGCCTCGCCGGTTTCAATCTCGATACGGTCGCCCTCTGACAATCGCCTTGCGTGCCGTTCAGGAACCGCCAGACGCAGGAAGAAACCGCCACCGCCAATCACGGCTATCGGCTCTCCGGGCAGGATAACCTCGCCTTCGATCACCGGCACATCCAAAACTCGGCCGGCGGCCGGCGCAAATACGGTTCCTTCGGCCGCCTGTTGCTCGACCAGCCGACGCTCGGCCGTGGTGCTTGCGATCTGGTTCGTCAGCACATCGACCTGTGTGCGCAATGCGTCCAGACGCTGAGCCGTCGTAACACCCCTGGACAATAATTCTTCGCCCCGGGCAAGCTCGGTTTTGGCATTTTCAAGCTGGCTTTCAAGCGAGTTTAGCTGTCCGTCGATCGCCCGCAATTGAAAATCGAGTTTCTCGTCCACGATCTGCGCCAAATCCTGACCGGCGGTAACTGCATCGCCTTCAACCACGGAAAGCCTGACGAGCGTACCGCCGATGCGGGCGCGTGCCGGAACGCGATCCCGCGCTTCGATCCGGCCATAAACGGCTTTCCATTCCGTAATCATCACGGGCTCGAGCGGGTCCAGCGTTTCGGCAGTCGCAGAAATACATGGCGTCAGAAGCAGCAGCGCCGCGGTAAGGGTTCGGATCATCGTCATCTCCACAAACAGACCTCTCGTGTCTAGCCTTGCTTGTACAACAAGTGTCGCAGCCAAGGTCTTGACCGAGATCAAACTTCAGCACATATTCCAAAATATATATGTAATGCCAGCGATTAAGCGGAAATCGGTTTACAGCCTTGCGCAACTATCTGCTTTGGCCCGCATTCATACGGGTCCGGCCTTGTTATGCATGACCCGGTATGCCCTTAACATTGCGCCATGCTCGCCAGAATATTCCAGAAAGCCTCCGCAGCGGGGCTCAATTGATGCAGCGGATTGCGGATCTTGACCAGGTTTCGGCTCATTTTTGGATTTTCCGGTTGCAGGAACATCAGGTCGTCCGACGCTTCGGCGATGACGCTGGAAGGCAGGATCGTTGCGCCCAGGCCGGCGCGGATAAAGGACAGAAGCGCGGTGGTGTTTCTTGCCGAAAGCGTACTGTTGGCGAGCAGGCTTTTTACTTCGTCATCGTCCACGAGCTCGCAAAGCGGATTGGCGATAAGGGCTTCCAGCCGCAACAGCTGCCATTCGCAGGGCACGCCGGTCTGCTGCACCGCCCCGGCGATTGGACCATCTGCGCGACAGAGGATACCCAAGGCATCCTGCATCACAACCTCGCCGGGACCGGAGACCGTTTCGCCAGCGGACAGGATACCGATATCCGCCTCGTCCATCTGAATACGCCGCCGCACCGATGCAGAGTCCACGTCGCTGATTTCAAGCCTCACCTCAGGCCGCAGCCTGCGATAGGACGCAATTGCATCAGGCAGGATTGTGACGGTCGCCGAAGGCACAGCGACTATACGAACAGTGCCAGCCGTCGATAGAGCGTGCCGCCGAATCGCATCGGTGCTGCGCTGGAATGCATCCGTAGCGCGGCCGCTTTCTTCCAGAACCAAAAGTCCCAGTGGCGTCAGGCGGCTCTTGCGATCCGTCTCGAACAGGGGCGCACCGATTTCTGCTTCCAGTTGAGACAGGGTCATGGAAATTGCCGAGGCGGTCCTCCCCAAAACCTCCGAAGCGTCTGAAAGCGTTCCCTTTTCAGCGACAACACGAAAAGTGCGCAACATGTCCAGCTTGATTGTCATTTCAAATTTCCTGAAATTAGGTTCAGTTCTTTAAGATTGCATGAAGAACTATCATTGTCTACACCGTCTTAAATATCGTGAAAAGAGGGCTGAAATGACGCAGAAAACTGGAATTTACATCAACGGTCACTGGCAAGCCGGTGCACAAGAGATCGAAAACCGCAATCCGTCGGACCTGTCCGATCTGATCGGTATGTACGCGCAGGCAAGCGCGGACCAGTTGGACGAAGCCCTGGATGCCGCCCGCGCGGCGCAGCCGAAATGGTGGGCCGCCGGTGTACAAAAACGTCACGACGTCCTGATGGCGATCGGCACCGAACTGATGGCCCGCGCCGAGGAAATCGGCTACACGCTGGCCCGCGAAGAAGGCAAACCCGCCGCCGAAGGCAAGGGCGAGGTCTATCGCGCCGGACAGTTCTTCACCTATTTCGCCGGCGAAGTCCTGCGGACGCATGGCGATTTGGCAGAGAGCGTCCGTCCCGGCATCGAAATCGATGTGCGGCGCGAGCCGATCGGCGTCGTGGCCATTATCAGCCCCTGGAACTTCCCGATCGCGACACCTGCCTGGAAGATAGCGCCGGCCCTGGCCTTCGGCAACGCCGTGGTCTGGAAACCCGCCAATGTAACACCCGCCAGCGCCGTTGCGCTGACCGAAATCATTGCGAAACAGGATATCCCAGCCGGGCTGTTCAACCTTGTCGCAGGCCCCGGCCGCGCCGTCGGCCAACGACTTGTCGAAAGCCCCAAAGTTGATGCGATCACCTTCACCGGATCGGTTCCGGTGGGACGTGGCATCGCGGCCACGGCAATCACCAACATGACCAAGGTTCAGATGGAAATGGGTTCTAAAAACCCGATGCTGATCATGGATGACGCCGATCTGGATATGGCCGTGGCCCACGCCAGCAATGCGGCCTTCGGCGGCACCGGTCAGAAATGCACCGCCGCCAGCCGCCTGATCGTTCACGAGGCCATCCATGACGCATTCGTCGAGAAACTGGTGGCCGCTGCAAACGGGCTGAAAGTCGGTCATGCGCTGGAGGCGGGCACGCAGCTTGGCCCCGTGGTCAGCCAGAGCCAGCTCGACCAGAACCTCGACTACATCGAAGCCGGCCAATCCGAGGGCGCCGAACTGCTCTGTGGCGGCACCCGTCTGGAGCGTGCGACCGAGGGTTTCTACATGGCCCCCGCCGTCTTTGCCGGCACCCGCAACGACATGCGCATCAACCGCGAGGAAATGTTCGCGCCGATCACGTCAGTGATAAAGGCCGGCAGCTACTCCGAGGCGCTTTCAATCGCTAACGACACGCCGTTTGGTCTGACCGCAGGCATCATGACACGCTCGCTGGCCCGTGCGGCGCATTTCCGCGCCAACGCCCGCGCAGGCTGCGTGATGGTCAACCTGCCGACCGCCGGCACCGACTATCACGTGCCGTTCGGCGGACGCGGCGCCTCCAGCTTTGGCCCCCGCGAACAAGGCAGCTATGCCGCCGAGTTCTACACCTCGGTGAAAACCTCTTACGTTTCGGCGGGAGAGGTCGCATGACCGCGCCCCTGATCGACGGCCTGCAATATGCCAACTGGTCGGAGAAGATTTTCCGCCAGATGCGCGCGGGCGGAGTGGATGCGGTGCATGTCACAATCACCTATCACGAGAATTTTCGCGAGACAGTGCTGAACGTAGAGCGCTGGAACCGCTGGTTCGAGCAATACCCCGACCTGATCTTTCAGGGCCGCACCGCCGCCGACGTGGCGCTGGCGCAGGCAACCCGGAGGACAGCGATCTTCTTCGGCTCGCAAAACCCGAGCTGCATCGAGGATGACATCGGGCTGGTCGAGGTGCTGCATACGCTGGGCCTGCGCTTCATGCAGTTGACCTACAACAACCAGTCGCTGCTGGCGACGGGCTGCTACGAAGCCGAAGACAACGGCCTGACCCGAATGGGCCGCGGCGTGGTGGCGGAAATGAACCGCGTCGGCCTCGTGGTCGACATGAGCCATTCCGGCGAGCGGTCTACGTTTGAGGCCATCGAGCATTCAACACGCCCGATCGCGATTACCCACGCCAACCCGTCCAGCTGGCACCCTGCACTGCGCAACAAGTCCGACGACTTGCTCAAGGCTCTGGGCGAAAGTGGCGGCATGCTGGGCTTTTCGGTTTATCCGCACCACCTTGAGGGCGGCAGCAACTGCACATTGCAGAGCTATTGCGAGATGATCGCGCGGACAGCCGACCTTATGGGCATCGACCACGTCGGAATCGGCACCGACCTTTGCCAGGACCAGCCCGACAGCATCGTTGAATGGATGCGGGTCGGACGCTGGACCAAGCAGATCGACTTCGGCGAAGGCAGCGCATCCGCGCCCGGCTTCCCGCCGATGCCCGACTGGTTCGGCGACAACCGCGATTTTGGAAAAATCGCGGCTGGCCTGCGCGCTACGGGTATGACTTCAGCCGATGTTGACGCCGTAATGGGCGGCAACTGGCTGAGGTTCTTCGAAGATAGTTTTGGTGCGGCTACGGGACAGGAAGAGCCCGGCGCCCGCGCCGCGGAATAGCGGCGGTCCAGCCGGACCGGCGTAAACAATTGTTCAGGAGGGATATCGTATGAGCAATATTACGGATACTCAGGACCAGGCCACCGGTCTGGGCAAAGTCGACAAGCCGCTGTTCGCGTTGACCGGCGGGGCGATGGTTTTGATTTGCGGCCTTGCGCTGATCAACATCGACGCATTTTCCGCTGCGGTGGACTGGGGCTTTAATGTCTCGGCCACCTATTTCGGATTGTACTGGCAGGTTCTTCTGCTGGCGACCTTCCTTATCGGACTGGTCCTTTGTGTCCTGCCCGGCGGCAAAGCCGTTCTGGGCGGCATGGCAAAGCCCGAGTTCACCACTTTCCAGTGGGGCTCTATGATCATGTGTACCTTGCTTGCGGGCGGCGGTGTTTTCTGGGCCGCTGGCGAGCCAATTGCTCACTACCTTTGGACGCCTCCGGTATTCGGCGACCTCAGCGCCGACAGTGCTGAACGCGCACAGGCGGCACTGGCACAAAGCTTCATGCACTGGGGTTTTCTGGCCTGGGCCATCCTCGGCGCACTTACAACCGTGATGCTGATGCACTATCACTACGACAAGGGCTTGCCGCTTGCGCCACGCACCCTGCTCTACCCTGTCTTCGGCGATCGTGCGATCAACGGCCCGATCGGCCTGATCGCGGATGCAAGCTGTATCCTGGCCGTTGTCGCGGGCACCGTCGGGCCAATCGGCTTCCTCGGTCTGCAAATGTCTTACGGCCTGAACGCGCTGTTCGGTGTTCCCGACACTTTTGCCACGCAAACCGCGATCATTGTCGGCCTTGGCGGACTTTACACGATTTCGGCAGTCTCAGGCCTTTCGCGCGGCGTCCAGTTGCTGTCAAAGATCAACGTGATCCTGGCCTTCATCCTGCTGGCCTTCATGCTGATTGCCGGTCCGACGTTCTTCATCTTTGACAACTTCGCCGGCGGCATGGGAACCTACCTGTCGAACTTCTTTGACATGGCGATGTTCCGCGGGGATGCGGGCGTATTCGGCGAGCCAGGCTGGCTGGGCTGGTGGACCGTGTTCTTCTGGGGCTGGTTTCTGGGCTACGGACCGCTGATGGCGATCTTTATCGCCCGTGTCAGCCGTGGCCGGTCGATCCGTTCGATCATCATCATGCTGTCGATCATCGCGCCGCTGGTCACCAACTTCTGGTTCACCATCATCGGCGGCACCGGCATCGGCCTGGAACAGATCACTCCCGGTGTCATCTCTGGCCCGTTCGAAGGCTTCAACCTGCCTGCCGGCCTGCTTGCGATCACACAGGCGATGCCGCTCGGCTTCCTGCTGTCGCTGCTGTTCCTGGTGCTGACGCTGATCTTCGTTGCTACGACCGGCGACTCGATGAGCTACGTTGTCGCCATGTCCATGTCGACGGACGACAACCCCACCACCAGCCTGCGGGTCTTCTGGGGCGTCGCTATGGCAGTCATGGCGATCATTCTGATCTCGACCGGATCGGGCGGTATCGGCAAGCTGCAAAGCTTCATCGTGGTGACAGCCGTGCCGGTGTCTCTGGTACTGTTGCCCTCGCTTTGGGACGCGCTGCGCATTACACTGGCGCTGGGACGCAAATAATGGCCAAGGGCGGGTTGCAAACGACCCGCCCCCTGCCCTGACCTTCTGCACGTATCACCAATAGGAGCGTTACATGTCTTGTGCCGACCTCAATCCCGTTCCAGAA
>JBFFQS010000058.1:0-12457 GCA_041573315.1 Amylibacter sp.
CTCGGCCTGCCCGTCGCGGTAGCCGTCGTGTCCGAAGATATTTTTTAGAAGCGTGGATGCCGCTGCCATGGTGCTCTTTTTATGTTTCTGCCCGTTTGCGCGACCATCCCATATTGCGAATCGCGGGACAAGAACCAACTCCGCGAAACTGCGGTCAGGCGGCGGAATACCTCAGGATATGCACCCATGTGTCGCCGTATTTTCGGGCATCGAGCAACTCGAACCCGTCCGGCGCGGATTGTTCGGAACCTTCCTCCCAGACCACAAGCGCGCCGTCGGAGAGCCAGCCGCCCTCTGCGACGGACCTCAGCGCCTTTTGCCCCAGACCCTTGCCATAGGGCGGGTCGAGGAACACAAGATCGAAAACCATATCGCGGGTCGGCCCCAGACGCGTCGCGTCGCGGCGATAAAGCTTGCAGTCGCCAATGACCTGCAAAATGTCGATGTTCTGACGGATCAGCGCACGCGCCTTGACCCCGTCATCGACAAAGAGGGCGAACTCGGCGCCGCGCGACAGCGCCTCGAAACCCAGCGCGCCGGTGCCCGCGAACAGGTCCAGCACCTGCGCGCCGGTCACCACATCGCCGTAGCCGCCGTTGATCAGCAAGTTGAAGATGCTTTCACGCACCCTGTCCGAAGTCGGGCGCAGATGCGCCGCCGCATCGCCCTTGCCGACCGAGGCCAGGGCCGTGCCTTTGTATTTCCCGCCCACGATCCGCATTTTTGACACCTGCTCAATTTCGACTGGTAGAGTGTGTAGCCCGTTCTATATTGCCCATCAGCACGAAGTCACAGGAAAAGAGTCACAAATGAAACTCGAAGTTGGCAAGACGCTCCCGGACAGCACCTTCCTGCGTGCAGGCGAGGACGGTGTAGAAACCGTTTCCCTGCGCGATCTGACAGCGGGCAAGACGGTGGTGCTGTTCGCCCTGCCCGGAGCCTACACCAACACCTGCACGGCCGCGCATATGCCGAGCTTCGTGCGCACCGCTGACCGGCTGCGCGAAAAAGGCGTGGACACCATCGCCTGTATCGCAGTCAACGATCCGGCGGTGATGAAGGCATGGGGCGCGGACATGGGCGCGCATGACGCCGGCATCATGATGCTTTCGGACGCTGACGGCAGCTATACCAGGGCTGTGGAAATGAACTACGACGCGCCCGCGGGCGGCATGTACGGCCGCTCGAAACGCTACAGCCTGTTGCTGCGCGACGGCGTGATCGAGGCGTTCAATTTCGACGAGGACCGCGGCACCTGCAACCTGTCCGCCGGGGAAACCATGCTGGATCAGCTTTGACCCCTATCCGGCCAGAGCGTCCATCTTCTTCGCCAGTTTCACGTCCAGTTCCGACAATCCGTCAACATCATGCGTGGACAGGGTGACGCTGACCTTGTTGTAGACGTTGAACCATTCGGGATGATGGTTCCATTTTTCAGCCCAGATCGCGGCGCGGGTCATCCAGCCGAAGGCCTCCACGAAGTTCTTGAACTTGAAGTCCTTGACGATGGCGTCGCGGCCCTCCGCCATGGCCCAGCCCGCCGCCAGAAGCGGGGCCAGATCGTTATCGCGTTGCGCGGCGGTCAGTTTCTCAGCCATTGTTTTCTCCGTCTGTGTTCCTGAAAGGTCCGTAGCTCGTCATTACTTCGATCTCTTCGCCCACCGCATCGGCCTCGGCCCTGCAATAGCGTTCAATGGCCTTGCGGAAACCCGGATCGGCAATCCAGTGCAGCGAATAGACCGGCGCCGGCAGATAGCCCCGCGCCAGCTTGTGCGCTCCCTGCGCGCCAGCCTCTACGCGGGACAGCCCGTTCGCAATCGCATAGTCGATCGCCTGGTAATAGCAGACCTCGAAATGCAGGCAGCGGTGATCCTCGACACAGCCCCAATAGCGGCCATAGAGCACGTCGCGCCCGATGAAATTCAGCGCGCCCGCCACCCAGCGCCCGCCGCGTTCGCAAAGGATCAGCAGTGCATCGTCCCGCATGGTTTCATGCACCCGGTCGAAGAAGTCGCGGGTCAGATAGGGCGTGCCCCATTTGCGCGCGCCGGTGTCCTGATAAAACCGCCAGAAGGCGTCCCAGTGCTCCGGCTCGATCTGGTCTCCTGTAAACTGGTGGATCGTGCCCCCGAAGGCCTGCGCCTGCGCCCGCTCCTTGCGGATGTTCTTGCGCTTGCGCGAGGACAAGGCGGCGAGGAAATCGTCGAAGCCGTCGTAGCCGTCATTGTACCAGTGGAACTGCTGGCCGATGCGCTGGATCAGACCTATTTGCCCGCCAGCCTCGTATTCCTGTTCTGTGCAAAAGGTGATGTGAAGCGATGACAATTCATTGTTGGCGGCCAACTGCACCGCACCCTGCACCAGCGCATTCTGCCCGATCGCCTCGTATCCTTCGCGGGTCAGTAACCGCCGTCCGGTGGCCGGTGTGAACGGCACGGCTGCTTGCAGCTTGGGATAATAGTCGCCGCCCGCGTTTTCATAAGCATGCGCCCAGTTATGGTCGAAGATATACTCGCCCTGACTGTGGCCCTTGGCATAGCAGGGCATGACCGCGATAACCTGCCCGTCCTGCCGCGCAATCAGGTGACGCGGCGTCCAGCCGGTGCCCGGTCCGACCGAGCCACTGTCCTCAAGCGCTTTCAGGAAGCGATACGTCGTGAACGGGTCGATGGGCCGGCTGTTCGACGGCGGCCCGACAGCGCAGGCATCCCACTCCGCCGCCGAAATTTCGGACAGGCCGGTTATTACAGTGATTTCGATATTCGATCCGTCGGGCATGGCCACCTGTTCCTTGCGCCAATGATGGCGCTGCGGCAGCAAAGGTCAACCACCGGTTTTAAGCGCGTGATAGCCTTCGAAAGTGATATTGTCGGCGATCCGGCGGGCCTTCTTCTCTTGCACGGCGGAACGCACTGTCCAGCACAGGATATGACCGCCCTTTTCCCGAACCTTGCGCACATGCGGCGAGGCCAGGTCCCGGGCGTTATGCGAAATGAAACAGGCGCCGAGGTGATCGTAATCCGGTATCGCCGCCAGTTCGGCCCGCCGGCCGGCCGGAACCTTTCGCCAGTCCGGCGTGCGGAACGGGTCGGTCACCAGACCGCGCGGAATATCCGGCGCAAGCTCCGCACATTTGGCCACCGAGTGCGGGTTGAAGGACATGACCGCCACCGGCCCGCGATAGCCCCGAAGCTCCGCGCAAACCGCCTTCTCCAGCGGGCCGACGTCGTGGCCCATCGCGCCGTCCTGATCCTTGACCTCGATCAGCAACGGCACTTGGCCCGCTACCAGTTCCAGAAAAGCAGGCAGGGTCTGCGGCGGATATGATCCGCCTTTCAGCGGAATTTCCGCCAGTTCCGCGGCCGTCCTGTCGCGGACGGGTCCCCGGACAGCCGTCAGCCTGCCCAGACCATAATCGTGAAACACCATCGCGCGGCCGTCCTTGGACAACTGCACATCGATTTCGATGCCGTAACCCGCCGCGATGGCCGCCTCGGCCCCTTCGACCGAGTTCTCCGGACGCCCGAAGCGGACATCGTGCAAGGTGCGATGCGCCAGCGGACACGTCAGGAAATGCGGATGCAGGCGAGCATGCATTATCTGAACTCGAAGATACCCTCGATCTCGACCGCAACGCCCAGCGGCAGGGACGAGGTTCCAACGGCGGCACGGGCATGCGCGCCCGCCGGCCCGAACACTTCACCGATAAAATCGGAAGCACCGTTGATCACTTTCGGATGGTCGGTGAAATCCGCCGTCGAATTGACGAAGCCGCCCAGCTTGACAACGCGGGTCACACGATCCAGATCGCCCTCCAAAGCCTGTTTGACCTGTGCCAGCAGATTGATGGCGCAGACCTTGGCCGCCGCCTGTCCTTCTTCGACCGTAAAACCAGCGCCCAGCTTGCCGGTAATCAGCCCGCCGGCATCCTTGGATATCTGGCCCGACACGAAAATCAGGTCGCCGGAAATCACGTAAGGAACATAATTCGCCGCGGGTGCCGGTGCGTCCGGCAATGTCACGCCCAGTTCCGCCAGTTTGGTTTCAATCATATTCGCCATAAGTGCCTCCTGCGTGGGTTTTCAAGGTGCAGGCTATGCCATTGCGGGTTCCGGGGAAACCGCCATTTCACCGCCATGAAGGGAAATTACAGCTCCCGGAAGGCGCGGTTGAAATAGTCGGCAAGCGGTTTCGCAAGATAGCTCAGCGGCGTCCGTTCTCCGGTCTTGATAAAGGCCTCGACCGGCATGCCGGGCAGCAGTTCGACATCCCCGAGTTTTTCCAGATCGTCGGCGACCGGAATGATGTCTGCCGAATAGTACGTCAGACCCGTCACATCGTCGGTGAATACGTCGGCCGAGACTTTCGCCACATGCCCGGTGACTTCCGGCGTGCTGCGCTGATCGAAAGTGGAAAACCGCAGCGCTGCTTCCATCCCGACATGGACCTGATCGATGTGTATGGAGTCGATCCGGCTCTTGACCAGCATCGGGCTGTCTTGCGGGATAATATAGAGTATCGGCTCGGCGCCGCGCACAACCGAACGCAGCGCATGCACTGTCATTCCATGCACCACGCCCGACATCGGCGCGCGTACGTCCATGCGCGACAGGGTTTCCCTGGCCGACAGCAGGCGCTGGGTCAGCTCGATCATCCGGAACTCGATATCCCGCAGCTCCGCCAGAGCATCCTGCTGCCGCTGCGATTGCAGCTTCAGAATCTCGATGTCGGTCTCGATCAGCTGGGCATTGCCGCGTCCAACGACCGACTGCAATTCACCGAGTTCACCCAACAGGCGGGCCTCCTCGCGGCGCAGGGCCAGAACCCGGCTGGCCTGAACCAGACCCTGATCCAAAAGCTGCTGCTGGTCCGCCAATTCCTGAGAGATCAGCTCGAGCTGCGTCCGCGTCGCCGCCAGTTGCGCCTCGACGCCTGTAAGTTGGCCCTTGATCTGTTCCTTGCGTTCGGCAAGCTGCTCGGCCTCTTTCTGCAGAAATTCCAGCCGTGTGTGGAACAGTTGCCGTTCATCCGAAACAAGATCGGCGATCTTGGGTTCTGTGTTGGCGCGCTCCAGCAGCTCTGCCGAGAACTCGAAATCTTTCAGACCGTCACGCTCGGCGCGCAACCGGTCCTTGCGCGCCATCGACTCGGCAAGCTGTCCGTCGACGATGGCGATTTCGGACAGCAGCAGCGTGTCGTCAAACCGGATCAGGATGTCGCCGGCCTCGACCTTGTCGCCGTCGGTAACGCGAATGGTTCCGACCACGCCGCCGTCAGGGTGCTGGACAACCTGGCGCAGCGATTCGACCTGTATCATGCCATGTGCCACCACCGCGCCGGCGATCCGGGTTTGCGTTCCCCAGACCCCAAGGCCGGCAATCAGCCCCACGACCGCCACCAAACCGATGAAAGTCGGCATACGGGCGGTCCAGACGGGACGATCCTCAGCCGTCATGACCCGGTGCTCCGCTGCATTGTCTCGGTGATCTGGGCGACATTCTTGACCTGCGACTTCAGCACCTCGTCCCGCGGCCCGAAGGCGCGGCTGTTTCCGTCTTCCAGATACAGCAGCGTGTCGCACTCGGCGATGGCGGCAGGACGGTGCGCCATGATCACGACGGAATGGCCGCGCGCCTTGTGGTCGCGTATCGCGGCGTTGAGCGCCGCCGATCCGACGGCGTCCAGATTTGAGTTCGGTTCGTCCAGAACCAGCAGCAACGGATCGCCATAAAGCGCGCGGGCCAGCGCGATGCGCTGTTTCTGCCCGCCGGAAAGGCGACCGGCCACCGCGCTGATCCTGGTATCGTAGCCTTCCGGCTGTTGCAGGATCATCTCGTGCGCGCCTGCCTGCCGGGCGGCGGCGACCACCTTGGCGGAGTCCGGTTGTTCCGCCATGCGGGCGATGTTTTCGGCAATCGTGGCGTCAAACAGGGTCACTTCCTGGGGCAGGTAGCCAATATAGGCGCCGTAAGTGTCCGGGTCGTACTGGTCGATCGTAGCGCTATCAAGCCGGATTTTGCCCGAGATCGGCGCCCAGATGCCCGCGATCACCTTGGCGAGCGTCGATTTGCCCGCCGCGCTCGGCCCGATCACGCCCATCGCCTGACCGGGTTCCAGCTTGAAACTAATCATTTTAAGGCTGGCCTGATATTCGCCCGGTGGCACCACCGACAGGTTCCTGGCCTCCAGCAATGCCTTCGGGCGCGGCAAAATGGTGCGCGGCGGCTCGGCCGGCGTGGTTTCCAGAACACGCGACAGGTCCGCCCATGCCTTCTGTGCCCGCTGCATGATATGCCACTGGCCGATGGCCAGTTCGACCGGCGCCAGCGCCCGGCCCATCAGGATGGATGCTGCGATCATGGCGCCTGCCGTCATTTCGCCCTGCAGCACCAGATAGGCACCCAGCCCCAGGATCGCCGACTGCAAACCGAGCCGGAAGGCCCGCGTGAAAGAGGTGATAAAACCGGTCTTGTCATTGGCGCCGATCGTCGAGCGCAGCGCCTCTGTCCGCATCTTTTGCCACCGGTCCAGAACCGCCCTGCCCATCCCCATGCCCCGCACCGCCTCGCGCTGACGCTGCGCGGCGCCGGCAAAGGCCGATGCCCGCATGCCGGCGGCGACGCCCTGCGCCTGCGGGTGCCGTGTCAGGAGCTGATTGAGCATGGTCAACACGATAAGCACGAGGCCGCCGCAGACCGCGAGCGTCCCAAGCCATGGATGAAACAGGAAAATAGCCGCCGCGAAAACCGGCGTCCAGGGCATGTCCAACACCGCAAACAGAACCTGCGATGTAAAGACGCGCTGCACCGCCTCCAGATCGTCCAGCGCCTTGCTGTCGTTCCCGACCGTGCGGGTGGCAAGGCCGGCCCGGAACACGCGCTCGTCGAGTTCCTGCTGGAACCGGGCACCGATACGGGCCAGAACCCGGCCGCGCGCCCAATCCAGAACGCCCATCAGCGCATAAAGCGAAATTGCCAGGATCGACAGGGCCACCAAAGTCTCTTCAGAGCGGCTGCCCAGCACACGGTCGTATATCTGGAGCATATAAATAGGTCCGGTCAACATCAGCAGGTTGACGAATACACTGAAAAGCGCGACCGCCATGAACGTCGGAGCGTTGCGGTTTCGGACCCCCCGCAACTCTTTCAAGCCCTGTGGGTAGATCGACTTTACTGGCGCGTTTCTTACCATGATACTTTCTGTCTACACTTGGTACTGCGGCCACTCCACGACTTTTTTGATTAACAAAGTCTGAATGATAGCATAATTGTGGTCAAGTGGATGCAGAATCATGATCGCCGCATTTTTATTCGCTTCTTTCTGGACGGCTGCAACTGGGACCACTAGATATCCTTAAAATATGCCAGATTAGAGTAGTAATATGAAAAGACATTTTGACATGATCAATTCAAGCACCCCTGAGCGCGGCGCCGCCCGGCCTGTCCGGGCCTTTGCCGCCGTGGCCGGAGTGTTGCTTGCCCTTTCAGCCTGCAGTTCGCCCGGACCGGAAGGTGAGTTCTACGATCCGCTGGAACCCCAGAACCGTGCCGTTCACGATTTCAACAAGGGCTTTGACAAGGCCTTATTCCGGCCGGCATCCCAGGCCTATGGCGCGGCTGTGCCCGGTCCGGCCAAATATGTCGTGACCAGTTTCAGCGACAACCTCGCGATGCCGAACCGGTTCATCAACAATATTCTGCAATTCAACGTCGAGGGTGCGGCCATTACGACGGTTCGGTTCGTCTCGAACACCATATTCGGGTTCGGCGGCCTGTTGGATGTCGCAACCGAGTTGGGCATTCCGGACCAGGACACCGATTTTGGTGAAACCCTCAGCGTCTGGAGTGTTGGCGAGGGCGCTTATGTGGAGCTTCCTTTCTTCGGGCCGAACACAGCGCGCGGCACGGTCGGTCTGGTTGCCGACTCCCTGCTTCTGGATCCTCTCGGATTCATCATACCGAACAGGGAAAAGACGATCCGAACGGGCGTCTGGACGCTCGACAAACTGGGCGACAGGCATGAATACGCCGATCTGATCGACGAAATGCTTTATAATTCAACTGACAGTTACGTGACCGAGCGCTCCTACTATTTGCAAAACCGCAGGTTCCGCTTAAGTAAGGAACTCAGTGAAGCAGATTTGGAGGATCCCTATGCTCAATAGGGCAGTCATAAGCCGCAGGGCCGCTCTGGCCACCATGGCCGGCGGTGTCGCCGTTGCACTTGCTCCGCCAGCGCTCGCACTCAATGCGGACGAGGCACGCAGACTCGTGGATCGGCTCACCGGTGACGTCATGTCGGTCATCAATTCCGGCAAATCGGAAAGCGCGATGTACACCGAATTCGAGCGGATTTTCGCAAAATACGCCGATGTGCCGATCATCGCGCAGACAACGCTGGGCGTTGCCTGGCGGTCGGCCTCCGCCTCGCAGCGCACCGCCTATGTCGCAGCGTTCCGTGGCTATATGGCCCGGAAATACGGAAAACGGTTCCGCGAGTTTATCGGCTCTGAAATCACGGTGACCGGATCACATCCGGAAAAGAGTTTTTATGTCGTGGACAGCATCGTGAAGCTCGCGGGCCAGGCGCCGTTCGAGGTCAACTGGCTGGTGAGCGACAAGTCGGGCCAGAACCTGATGTTCAACCTGGTCATCGAAGGCATCAACATGCTGCGGTCCGAGCGCGAGGAAATCGGGCTGATGCTCGATCAGAACGGCGGCAATATCGACAAGCTGGTCAATCAACTCCGGACAGCAGGCTAAGGCCCGCCTGAAGGCTCTCGGCTAGTCGAGACCGAACAGGCGCTTCAGCGTCTTTTCGAGTCTCTTGCCTGTATCGCTTATCTGACGTTCTATCGACTTCAGGTCCTTGCGGATGGCGTCTTCCAGATTGACCATTTCCGTATTGCCCGCGCTGATCGGCGCGGGGATGCTCATAGGAAGCGGCTTTTCCGGCAGTCCTTCATGGACTGTCAGCATCGTCTCACGCCAAATCTCGGCCGGCAGCCCGCCGCCCGTGACACCGGACAATTTCGAATTATCGTCATAGCCCATCCAGACACCGGCGACGTAATCGGCGGTGAACCCGACGAACCATGCGTCACGTCCGCCCTGCGTGGTTCCGGTCTTGCCCGCCGCCTGGCGCGAACCCAGATTGGCCCGGCGACCGGTGCCGGTCTCCACGACCTGGTGCATCATATAAACCAACTGCTCGGCGGCGAATTCGTTGATGACGCGATTGCCCGCGCCGCCGGTCTTGCCCAGCAACGGGGTATCGTCGCCCTGCAAGGTGATCTCGGTCACGCCATAGGGGATCGAGGCACGGCCCCGGTTCAGGATGCCCGAATAAGCTCCGGTCATTTCCAGAAGCGTCGATTCGGAGGCTCCGAGCGCCAGCGCGGGGCCGGCTGCGACCTCGTTGTTGATGCCGAAGTCCTGCGCCACGGCCCGGACCCGCTCACGGCCTATGGCCTCTGAAACGCGCACCGCCACGGTATTGATCGACTTCGATAATGCCTCGGTCAGGGTGATCGGGCCAAGAAATTCCCGCGAATAGTTCTTCGGGCTGTAGGGGCCCGAGCCCGGAACGTCGATGGTTATCGGCGCGTCCTCGACGATGGTGTCATAGCGATAGCCCGACTCCAGCGCGGCGGCATAGACGAATGGCTTGAAGGACGATCCGGTCTGGCGCAATGCTTGTGTGGCGCGGTTGAAACTGCCGGCGATCTGGGTCTTGCGGCCGCCCACCATGGCCCGCACGGCACCATCCGCCGACATCACGACGATCGCCGCTTCTGCATTCGAGCCCTCCTTGACCCGGGTTTCGAAGACCTGCGCCAAAGCTTGTTCGGCCGCGCGTTGAATGCGCTCGTCGAAGGTGGTCCTTATCAGGACATCCTCGGTGGTGTCCTTTATCAGGAAGTCCGGAGCGGATTCCATGATCCAGTCGGCAAAATATCCGCCGGCGCGTTTCTCTGCCGTTTCGGACAGGCGGGCGGGATTGGTCCGTGCGTTTCGCGCTTCCTCCGCGGTCAGATAGCCCTGATCCTCCATCAACCCGATGATCAGGTTGGCGCGGTCCTGCGCGCGGCCCAGATCGCGCGTCGGCGCATAGGTCGAGGGCGCCTTGAGCAAGCCCGCCAGCATTGCCGCTTCGGCCGGATTGACGGCGCGTGACGACTTGCCGAAATAGCGCTCGCTCGCGGCCTGGAACCCGAACGTGCCGGCCCCCAGATAAGCCCGGTTCAGATAAATGGTCAGGATCTCGTTCTTGGAGTATTTCAATTCCATCGCGATCGACATCGGGACTTCTTTCAGCTTGCGCTGAAGCCCAGGCAGGTCCGAAAAATACACCCGCTTCGCCACCTGCTGCGTGATTGTGGAGCCGCCATTACCCTCGAACGGGCCGCGGCCCTCGCTCAGGTTGATACGGATCGCGCCCAGAATGCCGCGCGGCGAAATTCCGAAATGCCGAAAATACCGCTTGTCCTCGGTCGCAACCACCGCGTTGCGCAGGTGCGGAGACACGGTTTCAGCCGTCACAAGACCGCCGAACTGGTCACCGCGCCAGGCGAACACGTCGCCCTTGTAATCCAGCATCGTGACCGATCCGTTCTCCCGCGCATCCATCAGTTTCCCGACCGGCGGCAGTTGCAGGTAATAGTAGGCGACAGCAGAGCCCAGCACCAACAAGCCGACAACGGCCAGCCGGGAAGACCCCCACCACATCAGGCGGCCGAACGCGCGCAGCAGCCAGCCGAAAACGCCGCCGCGCGGTTTGGATGCCCCGCTCTTGCGCTTCGTCTTGGCTGCCTTTGGCTTTGATTTCGTCTGTACGGAGGCCTTTTTCGGCCTGCTTTTAGCGCCCGTGAAATCGCGCTTTTCCGCCACGAGGGGCGGCTTTCTGCCGGGTCCGTTTGCCATGTATTGCCTGCTGCTTGCCGTTTGGCTTTTCGTAAAGATAGTCGTTCTGAGTCGCTTTGTGGAGGGCTTAAACTAGTACAATCACACTATCAAGGTGCCTAATATTTAGCCAAAATAAAAATATTGCCCATAATTTAATCATCAATTCTGAAACTGTGCTGATCTTTTAAGCCGCTTCTTGAAGGATCCGGCATCTGGCCGTTGTTTGGCAGCGTAACCACTCGGACCCGAAGTCCGATTGCAAAAGAGGGAAAAATGAAACTCATCATTGCCACAATCAAACCTTTCAAGCTGGAAGAGGTCCGCGAAGCGCTGACCGAAGCCGGCGCCAAAGGCCTGATGGTCACAGAGATCAAAGGCTACGGCGCTCAATCCGGTCACACGGAAATCTATCGCGGAGCTGAATACGCCGTGAATTTCGTTCCAAAGGTTCGGCTCGATATCGTCGTGTCCGACGATCTGGCCGACACCGTTGTCTCTACGATCGAAGACGCCGCGAAGACCGGCAAGATCGGCGACGGCAAAATCTTCGTCGTCAATGTGGAGCAGGCTGTGCGCGTGCGGACCGGCGAGACCGGCGAAGACGCGCTCTAATCTATCAAGAAAAGGGATTTACCATGAAACTCACTGCACTCGGCCTGGCCGCGCCACTCATTTCGCTACCGGCGTTGGCCAGCGCTCAGGACGTCGCCGCAGCCGTGCCTACGGACGTCGTATTTATTCTCAACTCGCTGCTGTTCCTGGTCGGCGGCTTTCTGGTTTTCTGGATGGCGTGCGGTTTTGCCATGCTGGAAGCGGGCCTCGTCCGGTCCAAGAACGTCACCATGCAGCTGACCAAGAACATGGGCCTGTTCGGTCTGGCCTGTATCTTCTACTACCTGATCGGCTACAACCTGATGTACCCACTGGGAACTTGGGGCATCGAGGGCGTTCTGTCCGGTGTCTGGGGTCCTGCGGTCATGGAAGCGGTCGGCGTTGGCGCAGATGCGGTTGACGACTACTCCTATGCCTCCACGGCCTCTGACTTCTTCTTCCAGCTGATGTTCTGCGCCGCGACTGCCTCGATCGTTTCGGGCGCGCTGGCGGAGCGGATCAAGCTCTGGCCCTTCCTGATCTTCGTGGTCATCCTGACCGCCGTGATCTATCCGATCCAGGCTTCCTGGAAATGGGGCGGCGGATTCCTTGAAGCAAGAGGTTTCCTTGATTTCGCAGGCTCGACCGTCGTTCACTCCGTCGGTGGCTGGGCAGCCCTGACAGGCGCGCTGATCCTCGGACCCCGCATCGGCAAGTACAAGGACGGCAAAGTTCACCCGATCATGGGTTCCAACCTGACGCTGGCGACACTGGGCACGTTCTGCCTGTGGCTCGGCTGGTTCGGATTCAACGGCGGCTCACAGCTTGCCATGGGATCGATCGGTGACGTTGCCGACGTGTCGCGGATTTTCGCGAACACCAACGCGGCCGCTGCCGGTGGCCTGATTGCCGCGATGATCCTGACGCAGATCTTGTACAAGAAGCCTGACCTCACCATGATC
>JBFFQS010000059.1:0-12297 GCA_041573315.1 Amylibacter sp.
GTGACCAGCAAGAACGGCAAAGGCCGGTTCACCCGCAAAGACGGCTCCGACCTGCCAGAGGCATAAGAAGGAAAAGACCATGACCGATTTTCACTATGATCTGGACAGCGACGGCATCGCCACCATCCGCTGGGACGTGCCGGATAAATCCATGAACGTGCTGTCGATGGCCGGCATTTCCGAACTCGACGCCCTGATCGACAAGGTGATTTCCGACGACGCCGTGAAAGGCGCGATCATCACCTCGGCCAAGAAGGATTTTGCCGGCGGCATGGACCTGAATGTGCTGGCCCAAATGAAGGCAGAGGCCGGCGAAAACCCGGCAAAAGGCCTGTTCGAAGGCATGATGGGCTATCACCGCATGGCCCGCAAGATCGAGCGCGCGGGCATGGACCCGAAGACCAGCCGCGGCGGAAAGCCGATCGTCGCCGCCCTGCCCGGAACGACGCTGGGCATCGGTTATGAAATTGCGCTGGCCTGCCACAGGATCATCGCCGCCGACAACCCCAAGGCCAAGATCGGCCTGCCGGAAATCATGGTCGGCCTGTTCCCCGGCGGTGGTGGGACTACGCGGCTCAGCCGCAAGATGGACCTGATGACGGTCGCGCCTTTTCTGCTGGAGGGCAAATTGTCCGACCCGCAGAGGGCCGCGAAATCTGGGCTGATCGAAGAGGTGGTTCCGGCGGATGAATTGCTGGCCCGCGCCAAGGAGTGGATTCTGAACGCCACCGACGCCGATCTCGTGAAACCCTGGGACCAGAAGGGGTTCAAGATGCCGGGCGGCGCGCCCTATACGCCTGGCGGCTACATGACCTATGTCGGCGCGGTCGCCATGGTGCACGGCAAGACGCATGGCGTCTACCCCGCCGCCCGCGCCATGCTGTCTGCAATCTATGAAGGCGCGATGCTGCCCTTCGACGACGCGATCCGGGTCGAAGCGCGCTGGTTCACGAACCTGCTGCTGAACCCGTCCTCCAGCGCCATGATCAACACGCTGTTCATCTCGAAACAGGCGCTGGAAAAAGGCGCGTCGCGGCCCAAAAACGTGCCGGACGTGAAAGTCGAAAAGCTCGGCGTTCTGGGCGCGGGCATGATGGGCGCGGGCATCGCCTTCGTATCGGCGCGGGTTGGCATCGAGGTCGTTCTGCTCGACCGCGATCAAGCCGCTGCCAACAAAGGCAAGGGCACTGTCGCTGGCATCCTGGACGACGGCATCAAGCGGCGCAAAGTGACCGAGGAAGACAAGGCCGAGGTCTTGGGCCGCATCAATGCCACTGCCTCCTACGATGACCTGAAAGGATGCGACCTGGTTATCGAAGCCGTGTTCGAGGACCCTGCCGTCAAGGCAGACGCAACGAAAAAGGCCGAAGCGCAGCTGGACAAGAGCGCGATCTTCGCCACCAACACCTCGACCCTGCCGGTGACCGAACTGGCCAAGGCCAGCCGCGACGACAGCCGTTATATCGGCATCCACTTCTTTTCTCCGGTGCACAAGATGGCGCTGGTCGAGATCATCAAGGGCAAGAACACAGGCGACGAGGCCGTGGCCAAAGCCCTTGATTACGTTGCACAAATCAAGAAAACGCCGATCGTTGTCAACGACGCGCGGTATTTCTATGCAAACCGGTGCATCATGCCGTATATCAACGAAGGCATCCGCATGGTGGCCGAGGGCGTGGCCCCGGCGCTGGTGGAAAATGCGGCGAAGCAGATGGGCATGCCGGTAGGGCCGCTGCAACTGACCGACGAGATCTCCATCGACCTGGCGGTCAAGATCGCCAAGGCCACCAAGTCCGCCATGGGTGACGCATATCCCGAGACGCCGGCGGATGACGTGGTGTTCAAAATGGCCGAACACGGCCGGTTGGGCCGCAAATCCAATGCGGGTTTCTATGCCTATGACGACAAGGGCCGGCGCACCGGCTTGTGGGGTGGACTGGCGGAAAACTGGCCGGCAACGGACGATCAGCCGGACATAACCGAGGTGCAGCACCGCCTGATCATGGCGCAGGTGCTGGAGGCAATCGGCGCGCTGGACGAAGGCGTTCTGACCGACATCCGCGAGGGCGACGTCGCCGCAATACTCGGCTGGGGCTTCATGCCATGGTCGGGCGGGCCGTTCAGCTGGCTCGACATAATCGGAGCGCCCAAGGCCGTCGGAATTTGCGACGACCTGACTGCCGCGCACGGACCACGTTTCGCCGCGCCAAAATCGCTGCGCGACCTGGCGGCGACCGGCAAGGGCTACTACAACCGCTTCGGAGCCGCCGCCGACGCTGCCTGATTTTGACCTGAAACCGGCCGTAACCGCTGGCAAGGCGGTTACGGTTCGTGTATCGTCGCATCAAAGGACCGGAAAGGTCTTGCCGTAGGGGCATGCAGGCGATGACAGCACTCGAACAATATGACCGGCTGGAAAGTATCGGGCTCTGGAAAGAGAGCGCCGACGTGCAGCGCCGCGAGGTCATCGTTTCCTTCGGAAATGCCACGCTGGTTCTGTCAGACAAGAACGAGAACCCGCTGACGCACTGGTCACTTGCAGCCGTCCGGCGTGTGCACAAGGACGGCACTTGCGTGACCTATGCGCCCGACGGTGAAACCGACGAAGCGCTTGAAATCGACGATGACCTGATGGTCAAGGCAATCGAGACGATCCAATCCCGCCTGCGCCGCGGCCTGCCGAAACCGGGACGTGTCCGCTGGGTGATCGGCGGCGGCATCACGACCGTGGTGCTGGCGCTGGCGCTGTTCTGGTTTCCCGGCGCGATTGCGCGCTATGCCGCCAGTATAGTGCCGGACGCCAAGGCGGCCCAGATCGGACAACAGGTGCTGCGGCAGGTCACCGAGTTCTCTGGCGAGACCTGTTCTTCTCCGCAAGGCAACCATGCACTCCGCCTGCTGGAGGACCGCCTGATCGGCACACGGTCGAACCGCGTGCTAGTTCTGGAACTGGGCGCGCGCAACAGCAGCCATCTGCCGGGCGGGCTGATCCTGATCAACCGCCGCCTCGTCGAGAATTACGACGACCCCGAGGTGGCGGCAGGCTTTATCGTCATGGAGCGCGCGATCGAGGACGAAACCCCGCCCCTGCTGGCGCTGTTTTCCACGATGGGCACGACAGGCGTGGTGTCTTTTCTGGCATCGGGAGAGATTTCAGACGCCGCGCTGAAACGCTATGCCGAAAGCCGCGTCACCGGCCAGTCGCAACCACCCGCACGGGAAAATCTGCTGACGCTCTTCGAACATGCGCGGCTCGGCAGCAAACCTTTTGCGGCGATACTGGCGAAATCCGGCATCGACTCTTCGGGGCTGACCGCCGGAGCGATCCCGCCGTCTGAACAGCGCCCGCTGATGCGTGACGGGGCTTGGGTGGCGCTGCAATCCATCTGTGACGACGACTAGGCGGGCACCACCCGGCCGTGTTCAAGGCGGATGATCCGGTCCATGCGCTTGGCCAGATCGATATTATGCGTCGCGATCACAGCCGACAGGCCGGTGTCGCGCACCAGTTCGATCAGCCGGTTGAACACCCTGTCCGATGTTTCCGGGTCCAGGTTGCCGGTGGGTTCGTCCGCCAGCAGCAGCTTGGGCTGATTGGCCAGCGCGCGGCAAAAGGCGACGCGCTGCTGTTCGCCGCCCGACAGTTCCGCGGGGCGGTGATCCGCCCGCTCCGACAGGCCTACGCGCGACAGCAAGTCCAGTGCGCGCTGCATGGCGTCGGATTTCGCGACACCTTCCGCCATTTGCGGCAAAACGACGTTCTCTGCGGCGGAAAATTCCGGCAAAAGGTGGTGGAACTGATAGATGAACCCGACATCGCGCCGCCGCGCCGTCGTGCGCCGCCGGTCAGACTGGCCCGACATTTCCTGACCAGAGATCATGACGCTGCCGCTGTCGGGCGTATCCAGCAATCCGGCGATATGCAGCAAGGTCGATTTTCCGGCACCCGATGGCGCGATCAGTCCGATGATCTCGCCCTGTCCGACAGACAGGTCGGCACCTTTCAGGACCGAAACCTCTGTCGGCTTTCCCGGGTTGTAGGTCTTGGTGATACCCGACAGGGTCAGCACTTTACTCATAGCGCAGCGCCTCCACCGGATTCAGCCGCGCCGCCCGCCGGGCAGGAAAGATCGTCACCAGAAACGACAAGCCCAGCGACAGCGCCACGGCGCTGAGCACATCTCCCAGTTCCAGCCGCGCCGGCAGGTTCGACAACAGGCGGACAGACGGGTCCCAGACCCCGCCGCCGGCGAGATAATTCACCATATTGAAGATCGGATCGATGTAGATCGCAAACAGGCAGCCCAGAATAACGCCCACAGCCGTCCCGGTAACGCCGATGGACGCGCCGCAGATAAAGAATATCCGCATGACGGAGCCTTCGGTCAGGCCGATGGTCCGCAGAATACCCACGTCGCGGCCCTTGTTCTTCACCAGCATGATCAGGCCGGACACGATATTCATCGAGGCGATCAGCACCAGGATCGACAGGATGATGAACATGATATTGTCTTCCATCTTGAGCGCCTGAAGGAAATTGCCGTTGGCGTCGCGCCAGGTCCAGACCAGCGCGCGGGCACCGCTGACCTGCCGCAGGTCGTTGGCCATGGCGTCGATTCGGTCGGGGTCGGTGACCGAGACCTCGATCTCGTCCACCGCGCCTTCGCGGTTGAAATAGCTCTGCGCCTCGGCCAGCGGCATATAGACCCGCACGGAGTCGATATCATAGCGCCCAACGCCGAAAATATACGTGACCTCGTAACTTTTGACCCGCGGGCTGGTCCCGAAAGCGGTCTTGACCCCGTCCGGCGACGTCAGCTTGATCTGGTCACCCAGACCGAGCCCCAGTGTCCGCGCCACGCCCGTTCCGATCGCCACGCCGCGCCCGAAATCGTCCAACGATCCGATCTTCGTCTCAGGCTCGGCGATCAGCGGCAGGGTGCGCAGGCTTTCGAGCGTTTCGCCACGGATTTCCACGCCCGCGTTGCGCCCGAAGGCCGATGCAAGCACCTGCCCCTTCACGACCGGAGCCGCGCGCGTGACTTCTGGAAGCCCGCGGAGCGTTTCGGCGATGCGATCGTAGTCAGAGTTGGTCTGCACGACCACGCCGTTGGCCTGCCGCACCGGCGCCCAATAGATCGTCGCATGCGCGTTCGCACCCAGAATTGTATTGACGAACTCGGTTCGGAATCCGGCCCGCACGGCCAGCGTCGCGATCAGCGCGAAAACGGCCAGCGACACGCCGATCAGCGAAATCCAGGTCATGCCGCTAACCCCGCCTTCGGAGCGCCGCGCCCGCAGATAGCGCCAGGCGATCATCCATTCGTGGGGAGAAAAGGCGCGCCCGGTCATGCCAGCCGCCTTTCTCGAGGTCCACGCCGGAGTCCGAAAAGGCCACCCAAAAGACCATAGCCGGAAAGATAACCGATCATGGTAAGAGCCAACCCGTCGAGTGTCAGGGGAACCGCTGGCTGAAAATCCGCCCAAGTCTGGCCGGCGATCAGGCCGTCTGGGTAGCGCGATATATGCGCCAGACGCACGTAGACATTCGCCTCACGCAGATTTTCATAGTCTCGGATCAGATTTTCATGGCGTCCGATCGTGCGGCGCATATCGTCCTGGCGGCGGGACAGAAACTCGGTTCCTGTCAGCGAGGACAGGGCCTTTTCGCGGCTCTGGCCGGTCGCCTCCGCCGATTTGTCAAAATCCCGGACCACGACAGACAACTCGTCGACAGCGCCACCCAGTCGCTGCACATATTGCTGTGAAAACTCGGGGAATTGCGACAGGGACCCAGCCAGCAAGACGCCCGCCGCAATATTCACAATCCGAGTCATTCCGTTCTAGATCCCTGCGTAAATCTCGGACAGTCTCTGCAAGGCGAGCTCCGGCGTCAACTCTTCGCTTTCGCCGGTCTTGCGGGATGTAAGCTCGACAACGCCGTTCTTCAGCCCGCGCGGACCGACAGTGATGCGCCAAGGCAGGCCAATCAGGTCCATGGTCGCGAATTTGGCGCCGGCGCGCTCTTCACGGTCGTCATAGAGCGGATCGAGCCCCAGCGCCATCGCTGCCTTGTACAGCCCGTCACAAGCGCCGTCGGCTTCCGCATCGCCCTGTTTCAGGTTGATGATGCCAACACGGAACGGGGCGACGGCCTCGGGCCATATAATGCCGTTGTCGTCGTGGCTGGCCTCGATAATCGCGCCGACCAGACGCGAAACGCCTATGCCGTGGCTGCCCATATGCACCGGAACGCGGTCGCCGTCATGGGTCACGACCTTGGCGTCCATCGCATCGGAATACTTGGTGCCGAAATAGAATATCTGGCCGACCTCGATGCCCCGCGACGTATGGCGGCGTTCCTCGGGAACATTTTCGAACAGGGACTGGTCATGGGTTTCGTCGGTCCGTGCATAGGGCGTGGTCCATTCGGTCACGATGCCCTCGCATTGATCCCGGTCGTCGTAATCCACCGTCCGGTCGCCCAGCTTCAGGTCGAGGATCGCGCTGTCATAGAAGACTTCGCTCTCGCCTGTGTCGGCCAGCACGAGGAACTCGTGCGTATTGTCGCCGCCGATCGGCCCGCTTGCCGCCCGCATCGGGATCGCCTTGAGGCCCATACGCTCATAGGTCCGCAGATAGCTGACCATGTGGCGGTTGTAGGCGTGGATCGCCGACGGCTTGTCGACATCGAAGTTGTAGCCGTCCTTCATGAAAAACTCGCGGCCCCGCATGACACCAAAGCGCGGCCGGATCTCGTCGCGGAATTTCCACTGGATGTGGTACAGCGTCAGCGGCAGGTCCTTGTAGGACTGCACGTTGTTGCGGAAAATGTCGGTGATCAGCTCCTCGTTGGTCGGCCCGTACAGCAGGTCGCGGCCGTGCCGGTCCTTGATGCGCAGCATTTCCTCGCCGTAATCGTCGTAGCGGCCGCTCTCGCGCCACAGGTCGGCGGGTTGCAGGGTCGGCATCAGCATCGGGTTGTGACCGGCGCGGATCTGTTCCTCATGAACGATATTTTCCAGCCGCCGCAGCACCTTAAATCCAAGAGGGAGCCAGGAATAAATGCCGGCGGCAGCCTGACGGATCATTCCGGCGCGCAACATCAGCCGGTGGCTGACAATCTGGGCCTCGGCAGGGGTTTCTTTCAAAATCGGCAAAAAGTACCGCGACATCCGCATTGGGCAAATCTCCTGAAAACACGTCGCAAATCTCTAGGCTATTCGTTTTTGTTGCGCAACCGCACAACTGTTCCAAAGCTCCAAAGGAACCTGATTTTGGCCGGTATTTGACGAGATTGTGCGCCAGAAGCTCTTTCCGATGATATTAATGGCGTTCCTTGCTCCCTCGGGGGTCATCGGCAAAGACCTTTCGGGCCGAGCATCCAGTTCGAGGATCTGTTCAGCTAGGCCACGCCGTAAGAGACCTCTGCCGGCACCCCGATCATTTTCGCGACCGCGTCCATGCGTTTTTCAACCACTTCGCCGAACAGATCCCTGTCGGTCTCGTTCAGGTGGAGTTTTAGCGCATTTTCGCTCAGCGACAGTTCTCCAAGCGGTTTCATGTCCTGTCCGGGCAACAGCGCCCCGAACCGGATTGCCCGGCCCAGCAGTTCCGCCATCTTCCAGTCCTCTTCCGGCAACAATGAATACATGGTCTGCGACAGGCCGGACGGCGCGCGCGACTTGTAGCGGTAGTGCAGCGCCAGCGACAGGATCAGCCGCCCGCGGTGATCCAGCCCGCCGAGGTTGGCCCGCGTCGCATTTTCAAAGCTCAGATCAGCGCGATAGTCCGGATGGGCGCGCCAGCTGACGTCATGCAACAGGCAGGCAGCGCGGATCAGCCTGTGGTCCGCCTTGTCACTGAACAACGGCAGCAGCCAGTCCGCCAGATTATCGCCGAAACCGGGAAAGCGCGCCGAGCTTTCTTCGCTGAAACGGCAGGCCTCCATCACCGGATCGAGTTGCCGGACTTCGTCGGGCATGCGTTCGTACAACAGCCCTTCGCGCAGGCCGTAACTGGAGAAATAGACCTCTTTCGGCGCGATCCTTGCCAGCACTTGCTTCAGCACCTTCGAGGCCAGCGGGATCAGGCTCATCCGGGTCTCGGAACTGCCTGTCAAATCAATCATCCCGGGCACTGTCAGCCCGTCGATCCAGTCGAGCGTCTGCTGCAGGTGATCCGGCCCGACGCAGTATTCGTTCAGGACGTGGAGGGGATAGGACCGGTATTCCATATCCAGCTTTGCGATCGCACGCCACGATCCGCCGACCAGAAAAAGCCTGTCGTGGGGATTCCGAAACCCCCGCGTCAGCTTGATGAGTTCGGCCTCGATGACTTCCTCGTCAGTGCGGTCGCCTCCGATCAGGCCCTCCAGCTGCAGCGGCCCCAGGGGCGATGTGGCAAGCTGGCCGATACCGTTTTCGTTCAGTTCCGCGAGCTCCATCGAGGAGCCGCCGATGTCGCACACCAGACCCGTCGCCCCGGGCCAGCCCAGCAGGATACCCTGAGCCGAGAGCCGCGCCTCCTGCTTTCCGCTGGCGATCTGGATGGTGATCCCGGTCTGTGCGTCCACCTCGGCGCAGAACTTAGATCCGTCCTCGGCATCGCGCACGGCAGCCGTCGCGATCGCTGTCAGAGAGTTCAGGTTCATCAGCTTGCCCAGCCTGGCAAACCTGCGCAGCGCATTCAAAGCGCGGACATATCCCTCGGGGTTGAGCCGTCCGGTACTTCGAAACCCCTTGCCCAGCCCGCAGAGAATCTTCTCGTTATAGAAATAGGCCGGGGACCGCGCCGCGCCGTCGAATACCACCAGACGCACCGAGTTGGACCCGATGTCGATCACTCCGACCCGCTCCAGCGAGGCGAGCACCTTGGCGGAAACGGGTTTTTGCAGTTCAATCGTCGTCATAGCTGTGTATCAATTCCGGCACGTCTTTCGCGCCTGCTTTGCCGCGCCCTGACAGCGACGGGTTTTCCATGAAGAACCTGTGGCAGTTGAACAGGCGTTCGTCGCCTTCGCGCTGATGCGCGATGTAGGTTCCGTCCGGCATCAGCACCCAGCTGTTTTCCTGATCGGCAAGGTTCGCCGTCATGATCTGGCTCATAATCTGGGAGTGGACGGTCCTGTTGGTGATCTCGACCAGGCTTTCGACACGGCGATTCAGGTTCCGGCCCATCCAGTCCGCCGAAGAGATGTATACCCGCGCCTTTTTCGACGGCAGCCCGCCGCCGTTGCCGAAACAGACGATCCGCGAGTGTTCCAGAAACCGGCCGACGATGGACTTGACGCGGATGTTTTCCGACAGGCCCTTGACCATGGGCCGCAGCCCGCAAATTCCACGCACGACCAGATCGATTTTGACGCCGGCCTGACTGGCGGCATAGAGCGCATCGATGATGTCTTCCTCGATGATCGCGTTCATCTTGGCCCAGATGCGGCCGGGGTTACCCTTGGCGACCTGATCCGCCTCGTTCTGGATAAGCGCCAGCAAGTCGTTCTTCATCTTGATCGGCGACACCGACAGTTTTTTCAACCCTTCGGGCAGGGCATAGCCGGAGACGTAGTTGAACACCTTCGTCGCATCCTGCCCCAAAGACTTCGAGCAGGTGAACAGCGACAGGTCTGTGTAGACTTTTGCCGTATCGGGATGATAGTTGCCCGTGCCGAAGTGGGTGTAGGTCACCAACTGATTGCCCTCGCGCCGCACGACGGTCGAGATTTTAGCGTGTGTTTTCAATTCGATGAAGCCGTATACCACATGCGCGCCGGCGCGTTCCAGCATCCGGGACTGCCGGATATTGGCGGCCTCGTCGAAGCGGGCCTTCAGCTCGATCAGCGCGGTGACGGATTTGCCCTCTTCGGCGGCCAGACACAGCGCCTCGACGATCGGAGACTGCGCCGAGGTCCGGTAAAGCGTCTGCTTGATCGCCAGAACATCGGGATCGCGCGCCGCCTGTTGCAGAAAGCGGACCACAATATCGAAGGTCTCGTACGGGTGGTGCAGCAGCATGTCTTTTTGCCGGATCGCGGCAAAGATATCGCCCTCGAAATCCTGCACCCTTTCGGGCATGCGCGGCGTAAAGGTCGGCCATTGCAGGTCGCGCCGGGAATTCAGGATCAGGCTGCTCAGGTCGCCGACGCCGAGGATGCTTTCCAGCTCAATGACGTCCTCATCCTTGACCTTCAGTTCGCGCAGGACAAGCGAGCGCAAGGCTTCCGGCGCGTCCCGGGTGATCGTCAGAACGATAACCTCGCCGCGGCGGCGGCGTTTCAGCGCGGTTTCGAATTCGCGCACCAGATCCTCGGCCTCTTCCTCGACCTCCAGATCGCTGTCGCGCAGAACACGAAAGGCACAGTGTCCCTTGATACTGTAGCCCGGAAACAGCCGGCTTATGAACTCCAGCAGCACATCTTCCAGCACGATCAGCCGCTGCCCGCCCGAGGCCGAGTCCGGCAGGGCGATAAACCGGTCGATCTGGTGCGGGATCGGCAGCAATGCCTGCAGGGGGCGCTTGTCCTTGCTGCGCTGCAGCTGCAGCGCCAGCGTCTGGCCACCCGTCGGCAGGAAGGGGAACGGGTGCGCCGGGTCGATCGCCAAAGGGCTGAGCACAGGAAATATCTGGTCGGTGAAGACTTCCAGCAGGTACTCACGGTCTTCGCTGCTCAGGTCGTCGCGACTCAAGAGCGCGATACCGGCCTCCTCCATCTCGGATTTCAGCTCCATCCAGATCTGTTGCTGCCGGTCCAGCAAGCGCCGAGCATCCGCGTCGATCAGGCTCAACTGCTCCGACGGGCTCAGCCCGTCGATCGCCGGATGGGTAATGCCGCCGCGCACCAGCTCGCGCAGACCGGCGACGCGCACCGTAAAGAATTCATCGAGGTTGCTACCCGATATCGACAACATCCGCAACCGTTCCAGCAGAGGCATGGTCGTCTTGTTCGCCAGGCTGAGAACCCGCCAGTTGAAAGCCAGCCATGACATCTCGCGATTGATGAAACGCGACGGTCCCTCGGGGTCGATCTCTGAATACTCAATCGGAGGACCCGCCTCCGAATGCAGGAAATCCGCATCGATTTTTTCAATAGTTTTCAGCATGGGCACCTCTGGTCCGATAAACTATGCCCCCTGCGCCCCCAGATTGTCCAGCACCTCGGCAGCCAAGCGGCGCGTAATCGGCCTTTTCCTTGCAATGGCTTGTGCATCCAGTGCTTCAGCAACGTCTCGCGCGGCGGAAAAAGACCGTTCCAACCTGAGAACCAGATAAGAAATCAGGTCCGGCGCGATCACGTTCTGGCGGTCCGCGAACTGTTTGACCATGACCGCTGCCAGCAGCGCATCGTCCGGCGGCTCCAGCGCGACGGTCGCCGCGGAACTCAAACGGCTATTCAGGTCCGGCAGGGTCAGGCCCCAGCCGGAAACGGGGCCGCGGCCCGTTATCATCAGTGGCGCTCCGCGCTCCAGCGCGAAATTGTGGATGTGGAACAAAGCGGTCTGGCCCGGCATGTTTCCGGCCAGCAGGTGCGCATCCTCGATGCAGACCGCATTCTGGGTTACCGCATCGGCGTCCAGCGCCTCGATCCCGCGGGCAGAGTAGAGGTCCGCCCCCGACAGGTCGGCCCAGATATGCGCCAGATGGGATTTGCCGGACCCTTCCGGCCCGACCAGCACCAGCCGGTGCATCGGCCAGTTGTGCCAGGCCTCGACCATGTCGATCGCAAGCGCATTCGCGGGCGAACGGAAGAAATCCGACTTGCCGAAGGCGGTTTCGACCGGAAAGTCCAGTATCAGCTGGTCAGCCATTGGCCTTGTCTTTCTGCTCTTTCGCTTTCTTGCCACTGTGGCCGAGGTAGAGCCGGCCAGACAGGTATTGCCGCAACCCGAATCGGGAAAACACGCCGATACACGCCGCGACAGGAACCGCCACAAGCATACCCGTAAACCCCATCAGAGAGCCAAAGGCCGACAGTGCGAACATCAGCCAGACCGGATGCAGCTGCACGGACGATCCGACGAGCTTTGGCGTCAGGAAATTGCCCTCGATGGTCTGGCCGACGACGAAAATAACCGCTACGGCCACAATCAACTCCGGCGAGCCCCAAAATTGGTACAGCGCCAGCCCGATGGACAGAACGCCGCCGATTGTCGATCCGACATAGGGAATAAAGGTCAGCAGACCGGCCAACAGACCGACGATCAGGCCGAACTGCAACCCGACGATCATCAGGGCAATGGAATAAAACGCGCCGAGGATCAGACAGACGGTCAGTTGTCCGCGCACGAATCCCGCCAGCAC